>JACMOW010000124.1 GCA_014377775.1 Pedobacter sp.
CAGAAACCAAGATGATTTGGGCCGAAACGCCTTCAAATCCGCTATTGAAAATTACAGACATTGAAGCAATCGCGCAGATTTGCAAATCAAACCACCTAATTTTTGCCTGTGATAGTACTTTTGCCTCTCCCATTTTGCAAAATCCAATCGCCCTAGGTGCCGATATTGTGATGCATTCTACTACAAAATATATTGGCGGCCATAGTGATGTTTTAGGGGGCGCTTTAACAACTGCTACTGTTGATCCATTTTGGGAAAAAATTAGAAACGTACAACAGATTGGCGGTGCAGTACCTTCGCCATTTGATTGTTTTTTATTGCTTAGAAGTATAAAAACACTAGCTTACCGAATAAAAGGTCATTGCGAAAATGCAATGAAACTAGCAAAATATCTAGAAAATCATCCTAAAATAGAATCCGTCTATTATCCAGGTTTAGTTTCTCACCCTCAACATGAAATTGCTAAAAAACAAATGAAAGATTTTGGAGGGATGCTTTCAATATTAGTTAAAGGTGGGTCAGAAAACGCAAAGAAAGTAGTAAATTCAGTACACATTTTTGCACAAGCAACCAGTTTAGGAGGTGTAGAAAGCTTAATTGAACATCGTGCGTCTGTAGAAGGGCCAAATACAAAAACTCCACAAAATTTAATTCGTATTTCGGTTGGACTAGAACATATTGATGATTTAATTGCCGATTTAGGGCAAGCACTTGAAACGGTATAGTATAAAATATCAAGCTCATTTTCAATTATTTAACATTTTAACAGAATTTAATTTTGTAATTAAATTTAATATCCATACTTTTGAAATATTATTTGGTTAAAGCTAAATAATCGAGTCAATACCCCCACAAGGTTTTGATTTATAAAGAAGTGGCGAGAGACAGGCTCTTTGACCCACTGGCAACCCTCTAAAAAAGAGAAGGTGCCAATTCCTGACCAAACAACATGGTGTTATTTGGAAATATAAATTAAAAGAAATGAAAACATTCAATTCAATTTCGCTTCCAAGCGACCCATCAAGATCACCCAAGGTTAAATCGATTTCTTATTATTTTAATTGTTGTTGTTCTAGTATTTGCTAGGATTAATTTGAATTAAGACTTTAGAATTACGAAATTCTGAGCTTACTTCTTTGATGATACAACTAATCACCCTACATTCCAATTTTTCATTATTATAACATTTAACGCAAAATATTATGTCAACTACACATAAATTTGAAACTTTACAGTTACATGCTGGACAAGAAATAGATCCTACAACAGGATCGAGAGCCGTACCAATTTATCAAACCACTTCTTATGGATTTAAAAGTTCAGAACATGGGGCTAATTTGTTCGCCTTAAAAGAATTCGGAAATATTTACACACGTTTGATGAATCCGACAACAGATGTGTTCGAAAAACGGATAGCAGCACTTGAGGGCGGAGTGGCTGCACTGGCGGTAGGCTCTGGTTTGGCTGCACAATTTATTGCTTTAAACAACATTCTTCAAGCTGGAGATAACTTTGTAAGCTCGAATCATTTATATGGTGGATCTTACAACCAATTTAAAGTAGCTTTTAAGCGATTAGGCATTGAAGTTAAATTTGCAAATGGCGATGATCCGTCTGATTTTGAAGCAAAAATCAACGAAAAAACAAAAGCCATTTATTTAGAAACCATTGGTAATCCTGCTTTTAGTGTGATCGATTTTGAAGAAATTGCGACCATTGCTAAAAAACATGATCTGCCGTTAATTGTTGATAATACATTCGGCGCAGGAGGGTATTTATTCCGTCCGCTAGAACACGGCGCAAACATTGTGGTAGAATCTGCCACAAAATGGATCGGTGGTCATGGAACAAGTATTGGGGGTGTAATTGTAGATGGCGGAAATTACAATTGGGGGAACGGTAAATTTGACCAATTTTCTAAGCCATCAGAAGGATATCATGGTTTAATTTTTAGTGAAGTATTTGGTATCGATGGATCTTTTGGCAACATACAATTTATTATTCGTGCGCGTGTTGAAGGACTTAGAGATTTTGGACCAGCCATAGCGCCATTCAATTCTTTTTTATTACTTCAAGGTTTAGAGACACTTTCTTTAAGGGTGCAGCGCCATGTAGATAATGCTTTGGCACTGGCCATTTGGCTCGAAAATCATCCAGCAGTTGCGAAAGTAAACTACCCAGGTTTAGAAAGCAGTCCATATCATGCAAATGCAAAAAAATACCTAAAGAATGGATTTGGAGGCGTACTTTCTTTTGAATTAAATGGCGATAAGGAAGCAGCAAAAACATTGGTAGATCAGTTAAAACTAGTTAGTCACTTAGCCAATGTGGGCGATGCAAAAACCTTAATTATCCAACCCTCTGCAACCACCCATCAGCAATTAAGCGAAGCTGAACAATTGGCAGCAGGTGTACAACCTAATCAGTTACGCGTATCAGTTGGTATTGAACATATAGAGGATATTAAGGCAGATTTCGAACAAGCATTTTCAGTAATCAGTTCTGAGTTAGCACTAAAATATTAAAGTGAAATGAGTACATCATCAATATATAAACACAACAAAGTTTTCAAATTAGAAAGTGGAAAAAAGCTCCGAAATCTGGAAATTGCTTATCAAACCTTTGGAAAATTAAATGAGAATAGAGATAATGTGATTTGGGCTTGTCATGCCTTAACTGCAAATGCAGATGTGTTAGACTGGTGGAAAGGATTATTCGGAGACAATGCATTATTTAATCCTGACGAACATTTTATTGTTTGTGCAAATGTAATTGGCTCCAATTATGGAAGTTCAAGCCCTTTAAGTGAAAATTTGGTAACGGGTTTACCCTATTATCTTTCTTTTCCTGAGTTTACAATTAGAGATATCGTAGCTTCACATCATTTATTGGCTAATCACTTGAACATTAACAACATAAAAGTTGTAATTGGAGGGTCTTTAGGAGGACAGCAAGCCTTAGAATGGGCACTGGCGGGTACAAATGTGATTGAAAATTTAATTCTGGTTGCTACCAATGCCGTGCACTCACCCTGGGGTATTGCGTTTAACGAAAGTCAACGATTGGCCATTGGTACCGATCGTACTTTTTATGCCAATCAGCCAGATGGCGGATTAAAAGGTTTAAAAGTAGCGAGAAGCATTGCCCTTTTATCGTACCGCACTTACGAAGCGTACGCAGAAACACAATTGGAAAGCGTAAACGATAAAACAACTGGGTATAGAGCGGCTTCTTATCAAAATTATCAGGGCGAAAAATTATGTAAGCGATTTAATGCTTATAGTTATTGGTATTTAAGTAAAGCGATGGATAGCCACAATGTTGGTAGAAATAGAAAAAGCATTACTGCTGCATTGAACAGTGTAAAATCGAATACATTGGTTATTGGAATTGAAAACGATGTACTATTTCCAATTAGTGAGCAAAAATTTCTAGCAGAGCACATCAATGATGCACAATTTAACAGTATCAACTCGGCTTACGGACATGATGGCTTTTTAATAGAAACAGATCGATTAACAAATATAATCGGTAATTTTTTGAAGGAAAGCAGCAATAAAAAGGTTATAAAATTTAGAACAGCTTGATTTGGAAGTGAGAAATGGGGAATGGTGAATAGACATAACGATGAGTTAAACGCGAAAGCATTTTGATTTGCAGTAGAAACTAATGAAGAAATTAAGTAATAAAAATGAGTAAGAAACTAAAAATAGGATTATTTGGATTTGGTGTAGTTGGACAAGGGCTCAATGATATAATTCAGAGCCAGAATTTAAATTTAGAAGTTGTAAAGATTGCAATTAAGAACGCGGATAAGGAACGCAGCTTACCCCTATCACTCTTTACTACTTCGCATGATGAAATTCTAGATAATCCAGAAATTAATACAATTGTAGAATTAATTGATGATGCAGAAGTAGCATTTAAAATTGTAAAGAAAGCATTAAGCACTGGTAAAAATGTAGTATCAGCTAATAAAAAAATGATTGCAACGCACTTGCAAGAATTGGTTAAAATACAGGCAGAATATGGAACATCACTATTGTATGAAGGTGCAGTATGTGGCAGTATTCCTATTATTCGTAATTTGGAAGAATATTATGATAACGAATTATTACATGGTATAAGTGGGATTTTTAACGGCTCTTCCAACTATATTTTATCGAAAATTTTTACAGAAGGTTTAGCGTATGATACCGCTTTAAAACAGGCGCAAGATCTAGGTTTTGCCGAAACAGATCCGATTTTAGACGTTGGAGGGTTTGACCCAAAGTTTAAATTAACCATTGCTATAGCTCACGCGTATGGTTTATTCATTAATCCAGCTAAAATTTTAAATGTGGGTATTCAAAACTTATCTGATAATGATGTACAATATGCCAAAGAAAAGAACTACAAAATAAAATTAGTTCCCACAGCACGTAAAATAAGCACCAAACAGGTGGTTGCGTATGTATTACCCAAGTTTGTAAAAGCAGACGACTTTTTATACAATGTAGAAAATGAATACAATGGAGTAACAGTTCAGGCCGCATTTGCGGATAAGCAATTCTTTTTCGGAAAAGGTGCCGGCGGTCACCCCACAGGTGCAGCTGTACTCTCGGATATTGCAGCCTTACGTTATGATTATCGTTATGAATATAAAAAATACAACCAACAAAATGGATTAATTCATACAGATAAAGTAAATATTGAAGTTTATTTGCGCTATGTACACGAGTACACGGTAGAAAAACTACAGGTCGAAAATATTGTTGAGCGCTTCTCTCGCAACGATTATAAATACGTGATTGGATGTATTAGCTTGAAAAACCTAATTGCAAATAAGAACTTATTGATTCAAAAAGATGTATTTATTGCGCAAACAGGAAAATTAAGCTATTATGAAGAAACGATAGATGCTATCGCTTAAATTGAATGAATTTAATTTTGTTAGTGCTTAAATTAGTTTTAAAATATCAAAACGGCACATTAATATAGTATAATCTAATTGTTAATAAACTAAATTTATTGTTATATTTAGAATAATTAACTAACTAAAAAACTAGATTATATGAAAAAATCATTACTTAAATGTTTGGTTTTGCTCTTGCTCGCTTCGCCGAGTTTTGCGCAAAATCGTACCGTTAGCGGTACAGTAACGGATAAGGTTGAAGGAAACCCGATTCCAGGAGTAAGTGTAACAGTACTTGGAGCTAAAATAAGCTCCTCTACCGATGCCACAGGAAAATACTCCATTAGTGTGGCACAGGGCCAGTCACTGGTTTTTTCCGCTTTGAGTTACACTTCTCAAACTATTCTTCCAACAGGATCTACTTTAAATGTATCCTTAATAAGCCGTTCCGAACAACTTTCTGAAGTGCTGGTTACCTCATTTGGAGTAGAAAGAAGTAAAAAATCATTAGGATATGCCACTGCTACAATTAGTGCCGAAGATCTAACAACAGCTAAAACAACCAATGTAACCAATGCATTAACTGCAAAAGTTGCTGGTGTTAGAGTTGCAGGTGCTGGTGGTGCTTTTACAGGATCGAGTGTAATTATCCGTGGTTTTACAACATTTACTGGAAGCAACCAACCCTTGTATGTTGTAGATGGTGTTCCAATTGACAATAGTGGTGGTGGACAGGCTTTACAATCGGGCGCGTCGGCTTCCAATCGTGCAATAGACGTAAACCCTGAAGATATCGATAACATTTCAGTTTTAAAAGGTGCAGCAGCAACCGTTCTTTATGGTTCCAGAGCAGCATCGGGTGCTATCCTTATTACCACAAAAAAAGGTAGCAAAGGCGCTAAAAATCAAGTAGTGTTCACAAGCAGTTATAATAATGGTAAGGTGAGCCGTTTACCTGATTACCAAAATGAATACGCACAAGGAAGAGATGGTGTTTTTAATCCAGGGAATGTTAATTTAACATCAGGAGGCTTAGCTTTGGGTGGCGCTACTGGTCTTTCTACTTCATGGGGTCCGAGAATTACAGGCCAAACGGTTACTAACTTTTTTGGTAATCAGGAAGTTTTAGCTGCACACCCAGACAATGTTGAATCTATCTTTAAGAATGCTTACAATTTACAAAATAACATTAGCTTTTCTGGAGGTGGCGACAAAGCTAACTACCGTGTATCTTACGGAAAATTAACGGAAACGTATGTAATTGATAACAATAAATTGGATAGAAACAATTTATCGGTAAATGGTTCTACTCAGGTATCTTCTAAATTAAAGGTGGGAACTTCTTTTACCTATACAAATACTGCCTCTATACGTACCGGTCAGGGAAATCAATTATCTAATCCTTTATTTAGAGGCTATTTTACACCAAGAAGTTATGACCTTAAAAATTTGCCATTTGAAGATCCTAATGGAAATCAATTGTGGTATGGTGGTGAAGATCATCCATTTTGGTCTATCAAGTATAACAAATATAACGATGATGTAAATAGGGTATTTGGTAACGTTAATGCCAGATATGATTTTACCAATTGGTTATTTGCCGACGTTAAAGTAGGTACAGATTTTTACAACTTAAGAAGTAAAGGTTTTGATGAAGTAGGAAATCGTGGTGGTGGTTTTGCAGGATCTAGTTCCAGATTAGTTGGAGGTATTTTCGATACTGAACGTGGCGTTAGAAATCTCAATACCTATGCTACATTATCAGGAAATCAAACCTATGGTGATTTTAAACTGACTTTAACAGTGGGTAATGAAATTGTGCAAAACTATTCGTATTTCTCCCAAAACAACGCAATTACACTCGTAGTACCACATTTCAATAACCTTTCCAATGCTTTAACATATTTTCCAGCAAAAGGATCTTCTAAATCTAGAATATTAGGTCTATTTGGTGACCTTACAATAGACTACAAAAGCTATCTAACATTAAATGTAAGAGCAAGAAATGATTGGGCGTCTACACTTACTAAAGCAAACAGATCTATATTTTATCCGGCTGTAGCTGCTAGTTTTGTATTAACGGAAGCTTTCCCTCAGCTAAAAGAAAGTAATAAGATTAATTTGATCAAACTTAGAGCCAACGTTGGTGAAGTAGGTAAAGGTGCACCAGTTTATGCTACAGATACTTATTTTAATAGGGCCAGTGCGGGTGATGGATTTAGCACTGGTATTGTATTCCCTTTTAATGGATTAGCTGGTTTTTCGCTAAGTGACAATGCTGGGCAACCAGATATTACGCCAGAATTTACTAGAGAAATTGAAGTAGGTGGCGAATTTGGCTTCTTTAATAATAGATTGGCATTGGATTTAAATTATTATACTAGAAAAACAAGAAATGTAATTTTAGCTGTTCCAGTATCAAATGCATCTGGAATTGGTTCTGTAAATAAAAATGCAGGTAAATTATCTACTAAAGGTTTTGAATTTTTACTTTCTGGTACACCAATAAGATCAAAAGATTTTTCATGGAATTTAAGTGTTAACTATACTAAATACAAATCGATTGTAGAAGAATTAGCACCCGGCGTATCTGTAATTACCTTAGGTGGTTTTGTTACTCCGAATGTTAGATTGGTAGCTGGCGAAGAATATGGTTCTATTTATGGTACGGCTTATCAGAGAAACGCTGCAGGACAATTACTTCTATCTGCAGCAGGCTTGCCTTTAGCAACACCAGGTGTGGTAAAAATTGGAAATCCTAATGCAAAATGGACAGCTGGTTTAACAAATGACTTTACCTATAAGGGTTTAAGTTTATCTGTTTTGTTAGATTATCGTAAAGGTGGGGATCAGTATTCAAGAAATATTGCGGATTTACAAAGAAATGGAGTTTCTGTAGAAACAGCTGAATTACCAAGATACGATGCTAGTAATTTACTACTGAATAATCAGATGTATCCAGGTGTGTATGCCTCAAATGGACAACCAAATACAACGATGATCTCGTCTCAGTTATTTTATGGCAACACGGGTAAATATGTTGCTGCAGAAGGATTTATATATGATACAAGTTGGTTTAGAATTAGAGAAGCCTCTCTTTCTTACAAATTGCCAAGAAATATTTTATCTAAAACTCCATTTGGAAATGTTGAGGTTGGTTTATTTGGAAGAAATCTTTATTTAAATGCGCCAAATTATCCACATTTTGATCCTGAACAAAATGCTTTGGGTATTTCTAATGCACAAGGATTAGAATTTAACTCATTACCCAATACTAGGACTTTTGGAATTAATCTAAGGTTAACTTTATAAAATTACAAAGATGAAAACATTCAAAAATATATTCACAACATCCCTTATTGTCACAATTATATTGTGCAGTAGTTCTTGCAAAAAGTTTTATGATATAAATGCAGATCCAGATGCAATTTTAGAAGCACCTCTGCCAACAATATTAACTTCTGCAACTGTTAACATTGGTTATTTTTCTGGAAGCGATTTAAACAGATATTCTTCTTTGATTATGCAACAATTCTCTGGTCAGAGTACGGGTACGTTAAATCAGACTCAGCAGTATGAAAAGTACGAGATTACAGGTAATGATGCAAATAATTTATTCAGTACTGCCTATGCTACTATCCTGAATGATTTAGAAACCATCATTACAAGAGGTACAGCAGAAGGAAGTCCGCATTATACAGGCGAAGCCAAAATTCTTAAAGCCTATATGTATCAAACGCTTGTTGATGCATTTGGTGATCTCCCTTATAGCGAATCGCAAAAACTTACTTTAAATTTAGCACCTAAATATGACGACGATGAGGCTATTTACACAGCTATTATTGCCTTGTGTGATCAAGGTATTGCAGAAGTAAATGCAGCGGTTTCAAAACAATCACCCGGTTCAAACAGCACTATTTATCCTGGTACTTTTGCTACTACAAAAACCAATTGGGTTAAGTTTGCAAATACATTGAAATTGCGTTTATTTTTACACTACAGTGAAAAAAATGCTGCTTTCACAACATCGTCAATGAATACCTTGATAAATGCTGGAGCTCAATTTTTAGGAAGTAACGCAGATAATTTTCAAATGGCCTTTGTAAATGCTGCTTCAGCAAGAAATCCATTTGACTCATTCGAAACAGGACGTCCAGGTTATTTAGTAGCTAACAATACGCTTTTAACCATGATGGATTCACAAAACGATCCAAGGAGGGCTGCTTATTTTACAGCTTTTGCAACAGCGCCATTCTACAGAGGTGCAAAAGGTGGTGATCCAGGAAATGCACCATTGTATTCAAAATTGCATACTTATTTAAGGGGTGCATTAGTGGGTGCCGCCTATAGTGGAGCCGCCCCGGTTAGAATGCTAACTTTTGCAGAATATAACTTTATTCGTGCTGAAGCAGCTTTAAGATTCGGCATTACAAGTGGAGGTACAGCACAAAGCTTCTTCGCAGCAGGTATCACTGCGTCATTAACAGATGCAGGTGTTGCAGCAGTAGATCAGAGTACCTATTTGGCTGCAAGCGGAACTTTAACTGGTTCTAATACAGAGCAATTAAAGCAAATCATTGAGCAGAAATATATTGCAAGTTATGGTTTAATTATGGAGCCATGGACAGATTGGAGAAGAACAGGATTTCCTGCAATTACACCTCCGGTTAATGCCCTTGTAACTACAGTTCCAAGATCATTGTATTATCCGCAAAGTGAAATAGATTATAATCCAAATGCTAAACAAAAAACTAGCTTAAGTGTAAGAACATTCTGGGATACCCGTCCTTAAATTATCTGTTTAAGTTAAAAAGCCGTTCTGATCTTAAATGATCAGAACGGCTTTTTGTTTGTAAGTTAAATCTCTCTATTTATATCCCAAGCTTCTAGATAGTCGGCCACCCTGCGTACAAATGAGCCCCCTAAGCCACCATCTACCACACGGTGATCATAAGAGAGCGATAAAAACATCATGTGTCTGATGGCAATAACATCACCAAATTCGGTTTCTAATACAGCTGGCTTCTTCTTAATTGCCCCAACAGCTAATATGGCTACCTGAGGTTGGTTTATGATTGGTGTACCCATTACGTTACCAAAAGACCCTACATTGGTTAAAGTAAAAGTACCATTTTGCGTTTCGTCTGGTTTTAATTTCGAGTTACGTGCTCGGTTAGCCAAATCATTTACCGTTTTAGTTAATCCTACTAAATTTAATTGGTCGGCATTTTTAATTACAGGCACAATTAAATTGCCACTAGGCAAAGCAGCGGCCATCCCAATATTAATATCTCTTTTCTTGATGATCTGTGTACCGCTAACGGTAACATTAATCATAGGAAAATCTTTAATGGCTCTAGTTACTGCCTCTATAAAAATTGGTGTAAAGGTAATTTTTTCATTTTCACGCTTTTCAAAACTACCTTTAACTTTCTCACGCCACTTCACCATGTTGGTTACATCGGCTTCTACAAATGATGTAACATGGGGAGAAGTTTGCTTGCTCATTACCATGTGATCTGCTATTAGCTTACGCATGCGATCCATTTCGATAATTTCATCGCCAGCTGAAACAGAGACTGTAGGTTTTGGGGTTTGAGTTACGAGTTTAGGTACTCCTTGTTCATTGTTCCCCACTCCTTGTTCTACTTCCCCCTTACCAGCGATATATGCCAGTAAATCATCCTTAGTTAAGCGACCATCTGCACCACTCCCTTTAAGTTGATTGAGTTGGGCAGGAGAAATATTTTCTTGTGCAGCAATACTTTTCACCAATGGTGAATAAAAGCGATCTTGAGATTCAACAACAGATTGAGTTAATTGTTCGATACTTGGCACGGTTACATTTTCTACTACCAGCTGAGCCTGATCGCTAGCATCCGAGTCTTTTGATTCTTGTGAACTAAGAATTGGCTCAGGAGAATTTTCTACTGTATCCGTTTCAATAATTGCAATCACTGCTCCTACCTGCACTACATCATCTGCTACAAAAAGTTGTTTTATCAACTTACCAGCCACGGGCGATGGAACTTCAGAGTCTACCTTATCGGTAGCTATTTCCAAAATGGTATCATCCAGTTGTATCATATCCCCTGGTTGTTTGGTCCACTTTATAACGGTTGCTTCAGCAACGCTTTCCCCCATTTTTGGTAACAATAATTCGTATTGAGCCATGTTATTTTAAAATTATATCTGGTAATTAGCCGCAAAATTACAGCTTTTTGAGGACTTAATCCACATCTTGTTTCAATAAATTAAGTAAAAGTGTAAATGCTGCCGTTGCCGATCGTTCTATATTTTGTATTCTTTTGCTACCAAAATTAAATAATTTAGCCACTATCCTTTGCTTACTTGCAATGGCAATCCACACTGTGCCAACAGGTTTATCTGGCATACCACCGTCTGGTCCTGCAATACCACTTACCGCTATAGCATAATCTGTTTTAAAATGTAAAATTGCACCTTTAGCCATTTCCTTTACCGTTTGCTCGCTTACTGCACCAAAAGTGGTTAATGTTTCGTGCTTCACACCCAAAACCGACTCTTTTAAATCGTAAGAATAAACAACAGCACCACCAGCAAAAACTGCAGAAGAACCAGCGTGTTGGGTAATTAAGTGTGAAATATACCCTCCGGTACAGCTCTCGGCAGTAGATAAGGTTAAGTTACGGACTTTCATTTTATCCAGAATGGCCTTTTCAAGTGCAATATCATCTGCTACCACTACATAATTGACTATTTTAGCTATAATTTGTTCGGCAACAGCAGCTATCTCATTTTTCAACAGCTTTTCGTCGTTTCCCACACCACTAAGTCTGAGTCTAACCTGCCCCAATTTAGGTAAATAAGCTAATTTTATGTGAGTAGGAAGATGATCTTCAATTTCGATAATTTCTTGGGCCAAGAACGATTCGCCTAGGCCGGCGGTTAAAATGGTTTGATGAACAATAAAAGGCAATTTAAATGCTGCTTTTATACGAGGAATAATCTCCTCCTGCATTAAATACATCATTTCGAAAGGCACACCTGGCATAGAAACAATAATTTTTCCATCTTGTTCAAACCACATACAAGGTGCTGTACCGTTGGTATTTTTTATCACTTTACATCCATTGGGCACATCAGCTTGTTTAATATTGGCTTCGATCATTGGACGGTTTAACCTCACAAAAATTGAATTAATATGATCCAAAGTTGCCTTGTCTTGTATCAAAGGCATATTAAAGTACTTCGATAGTGTTAATTTGGTGATATCATCTTTTGTAGGGCCTAAACCACCTGTAATTAAAATCACGTCGGCTCTTTTTTGGGCGGCATCAAGCGCTGAGATTATATGGGCGGCGTCATCAGAAACAGAAGTTATCTGCTTTACGGCAAGGCCAATTTTATTCAATTCCTTTGCCATCCAGGCTGAGTTTGTATCTACAATTTGTCCGATCAAAATCTCGTCGCCAATCGTAATTATTTCTGCAAGCATCGTTTTAATTTAGTACTTCGTATAAAAACCTTTTCGTTTACTTAGTTTTAAGTCTTGTAAAATTGCCTCTTTTACCTGAATAGTAATTGAATAACTCTGATATGCACCGAAAGGTACCCAATTTGCATTAAAACTCCAACAGTGTAAATCTCTGTAGATGGCAAACGAAGTGTAAGAAATATTTTTCGCCTTAAAATCCCAACCCGAGTTAAATTGCACTTTCCATTTTGGTGTGAAAGAAAAATC
>JACMOW010000016.1 GCA_014377775.1 Pedobacter sp.
CTTTTATAATCTGTTATGGTTGGAAAAAAATCGAGATGCGGACCAACCACTACACCAGCTAAAATATAGCCCAATACGAGTGGTTGTTTTATTTTTTTAAATAGGAGTGTAATAACGCCTGCTGCGGCAAGGATAAGACCTAAATCGGCAATTAATACGGGTAAATGAACCATTTACGCTTAAGTTACTAAAAAGATATTGCTTTTTGAAGGCTTAAGGTACTAATTTGAAGTTCAAATTTGATTGAAAAAATTTAAAGTGGCTATTTTATCTTGATTTAATTGTGCTTTTAAAGCATCTAATCCATTGAATTTTACATCATGGCGTAAGAATTTTAAGAAATTCATTTTGATGGTTTGACCGTAAATTTCTTGGCTGAAATCAAAAATATTAACTTCTATGTTTCGGGTCATGCCGTTTATGGTTGGGCGTTGACCAATGTATGCCATTCCTTTAAAAATTACGGGTTGCTCCAAACTCATTTCAACTGTTACCGCATAAATTCCATCACCAGGAATAAGTTTATAGGTTTCTTCTACAAAAATGTTTGCAGTTGGGAAGCCAATTGTTCTCCCAATTTTATCGCCCTTAATTACAGGGCCATTAATAGAAAAATGATAACCCAAATAGGATTCAGCTAAAGAAACATCGCCATCTAATAAAGCAGTACGAATTTTAGTAGAACTTACCGCAACATCATTGATATCTTGCTCAGGTATTTCTTCAATATTAAAATTATAAACCTTAGCATTGGCTTCTAACGCTTCCATTCCCCCTTGGCGGTCTTTCCCGAAGCGGTGGTCGTAACCTACAATGAGTTGTTTGGTGCCTATCTTGTCAACCAATATGCTTTTAATATAGTCTGCAGGACTTAAATTTGAAAAATCTCTTGTAAAAGGAGTAATAATTAAATGGTTTACGCCTAATTTGGCTAATATTTCGGCCTTTTCATTAATGGTATTGATCATTTTTAAACCTTGATTTTCGGGATCAATAATCATCCGCGGATGCGGAAAGAAGGTAAGGATTACGCTTTCCCCTCCACTCGTTTTAGCCAGTTCACATAAGCGCTTAATGATTTTTTGGTGACCATAGTGTACGCCATCAAAAGTGCCAATGGTAACAATAGCATTCGTTAATTTTTTAAACTCAGAAAGATGGTGGTAGATTTTCATTTGGATAAATTTAATGAAGTGCCTGACGTTTTACAACACCCCCTTTAATGTCGGCTACTTGTTGCTGAACTACAAAAGCATCGGGATCTATTTGCATAATTTCGGACTGTAACTTGCTCATTTCAAGTTTAGTAACTACGGTATATAGAATATCGATGTCTTTTTTTTCTAGATAACCACCTTCACCTTTGTATATAGTTACTCCTCTTCTCATATCAGTTATGATAAAATGCTTAATCTCCTCATTTTTCTCTGAAATAATGGTCACGCCGGTATAGGCTTCTAATCCATTTACAATAAAATCTATCGTATTTGAAGCGGATAAGTAGGTTAATATGGCATAAAGTGCGGTTTCGATGTTTAGGAAATAGGCTGCAAATGCAAAAATAACGATGTTTAAAATGAGGATGATATTGCCAACGGTAAACATACTATTTCTGCTGATGTACAAAGCGAGCACTTCAGTTCCATCTATTACACAGCCCCCGCGCATCGCTAATCCAATTCCTCCACCTAAAAAGAAGCCGCCAAAAAATGCAATCAACAGTTTGTCGTGTGTGATTGGTACAAATGGTAAAAATACCAAGGCAAGCGAAAGTATGATAATGGCAATAGCGGTTTTAATGGCGAACCGTTTTCCAATTTGCTTATAGCCCATCAGAATAAAGGGGATATTGATAATTAAAATGAGGTAGGAGAGGTTCCAACCCGTAAGCTGGCTTACCAACAATGAAATACCAGTAACTCCGCCGTCAATAAAATGATTAGGCATTAAAAAGCTTTTTAAACCAAAACAAGCAGATATTACACCGAATGTAATTAAAGCGGCTTCCTTTAATAAACGAATATTTTTATTTTTAATACGGATCATCACGTGTTAATTTTAGGTTTCTTCTCTCTTTTGGCGAAGATACTGAACGAGGTCAGCCACTTCGTAAGCATTCTGCAATAAAAATTGACCACTTCGGGTACGCGTTAATTTTGATAAATACGCACCATTGTCTAACTTTTTTCCAAAGTCTGATACCAATGAACGAATGTAGGTGCCTTTGCTGCAAATAATTCTAAAATCTACTTCTGGTAGGGCGATGCGTGTAATTTCGAATTCACTTACGGTTACATAGCGTTTGCGTAGTTCTACTTCTTCGCCTAAACGCGCCTTTACATACAAACGCTCTCCATTTACTTTTACGGCAGAGTGTGCGGGTGGATATTGTTCAATATCACCTTTAAATGTTGACGTTGCGTCTTGAATTTGTTCATCAGTTAAATGCTTGAAAGGAAATTCTGAGTCTATGGCAGTTTCTAAGTCGAATGATGCAGTAGTTGCCCCTAAAACCATAGTGCCTGTATACTCTTTTTCTTCTGCTTGAAAGGTATCTATCTGCTTGGTTAATTTACCTGTACAAATAATTAATAATCCGGTAGCTAGGGGGTCGAGTGTACCCGCGTGACCGACTTTTAATTTTAGGGGTTTTAACGAATTTCTAATTTTGCCAACCACATCAAAGGAAGTCCATTTATAAGGCTTATTAATTAAAAGTAATTCGCCAGTGGCAAAGTCGAAATCAGGAAATTTGATGATAGTTTGATCCAAAATGTTAACTTGATTTAAGCTGCAAAGCTACAAATTAAATAATAGAGAGGCTATGGCCAGATAATAGCAATATAATAATTACGGCTCCAGCAAAAATTCTGTACCATCCAAA
>JACMOW010000125.1 GCA_014377775.1 Pedobacter sp.
AAATTCGGACATCCTTTTTACCGGCAAACAAATCGGACTTGATACTGTTAGACTTTTAAAATCTCAATAAAAATAAAATATCTAGATGCGATTGATTAAACACCAATTTTAGATATTAAACAGTAAATTAAATCACGATGAATGTAGCAATATACAGCACCCATAATTTCGAAAAAGCTTATCTCGAAAGAGCAAATAATAGTGAACATAATTTTAAATATATAACAAGCAGGCTTTCTACCGAAACTACACATTTAGCGGAAGGATGTGAGGCAGTTTCAATTTTTGTAAATGATGATGCTTCGGCTCCGATTCTTCAACTACTTGATAAAATGGGTATTAAATTTATTGCCCTTCGTTCTGCAGGCTTTAACCATGTAGATATTTCGGAAGCTAAAAAACTTGATATAAAAGTTGCTCGTGTTGCTGAATATTCTCCCTTTGCAGTGGCAGAACATAGTATTGCCCTCATGCTTGCGTTAAATCGTAAACTCATACGTGCCAATTACAGAGTAATGGAACAGAATTTTTCATTGGATGGTTTAGTGGGGTTTGATATGAACGGAAAAACGGTAGGCATTATCGGAACAGGGAAAATTGGAAGTGTGGCTGCAAAAATTTTGCACGGATTTGGATGTAGAATTCTTGCACACGATCAAATTGAGCAGAATGAATTAAAACAGAAATATAATGTCATCTATACATCGCATGAGACACTTTTCGAACAATCTGATATCATTACGCTCCATGTCCCATTATCAGAGAAAACAAAACACATCATTAATAAAAATAGCATTCAGTTAATGAAACCCGAAGTAATGCTGATCAATACAAGCCGTGGGAAGCTCGTGAATACAAAGCATGTGATTAACGCATTGAAATCTGGTAAGCTCGGCTCATTTGGTATGGATGTATATGAGGAAGAAGAAGGATTGTTTTTTGAAGACCATTCAGAAGATATCTTACAGGATGATACTATCGTTCGCCTAATGTCATTCAGAAATGTTCTTGTTACAAGCCATCAAGGATTTCTGACAGATACCGCACTGAAAAATATTGCAGAAACGACCGTTGTTAATTTAAATTGTTTTGCCAAATCTGACGACAATAAAAACGAAATTAAAATTTGAAGAAAAAAACTAGCCAACAACTTCTAACCACTTCCCATCTTCTCGTATAATCTCTATCAACTCATCCAAAGCAAATGGCGTATTTACATTTTTCTTTACCACTTCCCTGCCCCTGTACAAAGTAATTTTACCCGGCCCAGTTCCTACATAACCATAATCGGCATCGGCCATTTCGCCAGGTCCATTTACAATACAGCCCATGATGGCAATTTTTATACCCTTTAAATGATCCGTTTTAGAGCGGATATACTGGGTAGTTTCTTGCAAATCAAATAAGGTTCGCCCACAACTAGGGCATGAAATATATTCTGTTTTGCTAATGCGTGTTCGCGTAGCTTGCAAAATTCCAAAACTTGTAGCGTTAACTAAAGGCAAATCCGTGTCTATCCAAACGCCATCTCCAAAACCATCGGTTAATAAAGCGCCTAAATCGCTCGCTGCATAAAGCATTAACTGATCAGCATCAACTGATGCATACGACCTTTTAATGATAACTGGAACTTGGATATTTTGCGCTTGTAACGCTACAAAAAAAGCTCTCTGCTGCTGCATTCCAAGGTTTTGATTGGTATTCAAAATTATAACTGTCTTAGCGTTAGAAAGGTCAAAATCTCGAAAGTCCGATAGTATAAAATCTTCAGCAATAATGTTTAAAAAATTTAAACCCTCTGATTTCCAGCCTTCTATCTCTTTATAATTTTCAATAGATAGCAAAGGATAACAATTTTGCTTATTGCTTAACTTCAACCAAGTTGCATAATTATAAATCTGCTTTAAGTTGCCTGGAAAAGAAAAAGAAGGCAGTTCATCGCCCAAATAAACCATATCGCAAGCCAAATCAGTTAAATTGTATTTATCCAACCCTGCGCTATAATTATAGCCTAATTTGCCTAAAAAATAAGGGTCTTTTAAGTTTTCTTTAGTAACATCAATCATCACCACAGGGTGAAAATGACCACCTATCTGTTGTATAGGTGTTGTAATTCTGCGTGCGTACTGATATGGATTATAGTTTTGGCGTGAAGCGTGGGGCATGGAGCGTTCTGTGTCAAGCGCTACAACTTCCGACTTCCTTTCAAATCGATCGGCTAATGCCCTTGCAACAGGTGCTTCAAATTCTGGATCTTCAGTTAACGAAACCCGTATGGTATCGCCTAATCCATCAGCCAATAGTGTTCCAATGCCCACAGCCGATTTAATTCGGCCATCTTCACCATCACCGGCCTCGGTAACGCCTAAGTGAAGCGGATAATTCATTCCCTCCTTTACCATGGTTTGCACCAATAATCGGTATGCTTGTACCATAACCTGAGTATTACTGGCCTTCATCGAAATACAAAGGTTATAGTAATTTTGGTCTTCGCACATGCGGATAAACTCCATCGCAGACTCGACCATCCCTCTTGGCGTATCGCCATAATGACTCATAATTCGATCCGATAACGAACCATGATTGGTTCCAATGCGCATAGCCGTACCGTATTCTTTACAAATTTTAACTAAAGGTGTAAATTTTTTATAAATTCTTTCTAGCTCTGCTTGGTAAGTAGCATCTGTGTAGGCTAAATTTTCAAAACGTTTTTTATCTGCATAATTCCCTGGGTTTACACGCACCTTTTCTACTATCCTAGCGGCCAATTCTGCTGCATTTGGCGTAAAATGAATATCGGCAACTAGCGGCACATCATATCCACGCGCACGTAATTCTTTCTTAATGTTCGTTAAATTTTCCGCTTCTTTAATACTTGGAGCCGTAATTCGCACGTATTCACAGCCAGAATGCACCATTCTAATGGTCTGTTCTACCGTTCCCACTGTATCCATGGTATCGGTAGTGGTCATCGATTGAATTCTAATCGGATTTAATCCGCCCATTGGCAAATGGCCAATCGTTATCTCCCTAGTTAAAAACCGAGAGTAGGTGGTTAGGCTATTACAATAACCACCGTTTAATTCATGATTTTCCGATAAATTTTCCATGCCCTGCAAAGATAATGTAAAAGGTGGTAAAGTAAAAAAGTTTGGCGTAGGGCGATGAGCGTTTGAAGAACATAAAGAAATCTCGATAATCGCAAAATCTGTTTAATCAAACGCAAAGCGAATTAGGTTATGAATCCAAAACGTAGTACGCAAAACGCTTAATCCTAGATTATATTAAACGCTGTTTTACGACCAATGTATTCGCAATTACATCATGCCAACACTGTTGTTTTTTATTCAAAAAGCTATATAAATAACCAAAAAAAAATGGAAAAACCGAAATCGCCTTGGCTAGATTTCTCCCAAACGATACGCCTAGTTCTACTCTTTCGCCCATCATATCGGTAACCTTAATGTCTAATAATCTTTTACCGATCGTAGCCTGCTTCGCGGAAGCTTCGGCAAAGCTACTGTACAAAAGTTTAGCAATTGGAATTAAAGGCAGTAGTGATACGCCAACAATAATGCGTTGTGCCTTTGCTTCTATAAATATGAAAACCAATAAAATGAAAATTACATAGCCTAATACCAAAAGGAAATAATCGATTACTGAGGCCAATAAACGTTGATCAAAAGAAGCAAAATACTGAGGTGCAGTTTGTTGACGCCGAAAACCAAAAAGCTCACGGAGTTCTTCAAACTCGTGAGCCTCTTTATAATCGTCCATCCCGGGTTTCCTTACAAAAGTTCCTGGTTTTATGGCTAATGATTTTAATTGATCAAATTCGTAGGGCCCTTCAGGCTTACCGTTAATCACAACTGTGTATTCCATTTATTAATATCTCTTCACCTCAAAATTACTTAAGCCACCATCGAAGTTAATAAAAATTTTCTTTGCAGAACCTTGATAATTTGGGCTTTCATAGGTACCGTCCTTTAACTTGGTAAACCCTTCGAAATCTTTGGAAGACAAACCTGTTCTGGTTTTAATTCGACAACCAGAGCCTTCAGGAACTAAAATTTTGATATCCGCCATACCAATTTTCACATTTACATCGGTAATAGGCAATAAATCGCCAATCTTAACATCAATATCTGCTGCACCGCCATCAAAATTAAATGTTCTCACCTTGTAATTAGACAGGTCGAAATCTACTTTACCAGCACCCATGTTCACATTCATTTGCCAAACTGGCTGCACATTTAAGTAAAAATCTACTGCATCACCATCAGATCCAAAATTTAAATTATTAGTTCTACCATTCATTTTAAAATTAAGGGTATTTACCGAATCTGTAACCTCTTTACGGAGCATAAACTTCATCCCATTTCGATGTTCCCTAACCTCAGCAGAAAATAAGCTATCAGTTTTTCCCTTTATCTCATAAGTAGTTGCTCCGCCTCGAATATTCAATATAGCTTTCTTATCGCCATCACCAGCTAAAAAAGGTTCGGCATAATTTAGCGTTGTATATTCTTTGCTATCATTACCTTTTTCGTCGTCTAAA
>JACMOW010000126.1 GCA_014377775.1 Pedobacter sp.
ACAATTGGTGTAGATAATTACCAAAATAAACAAACAAAGTATGAATCATCGCAGAATGCAACAGGGAGAAATGTGCAAGGACGCTTGGAGATTTACGATCGGAATTACATAGGTTATATCAGCTTTGTGCAGGCTACTTTTGACAAGACCTTTAAGGAACAGCACACGGTTAATTTCTTAGCAGGTACTCAGGTGGAAGATAAAAATACAGAACTGCTACGTGGTTCGGCTACTGGTTTTACTTACGATAGATTAAGGGTGTTAAATATGGGAAGTAACCCAACTTCGGCCTCATCTACTAACGAAAATGCTACCATTTCCTACTATTCGCAATTGGGTTATGATTTTAATAAAAAATATTATGCAAACTTTAATGGCCGTTTAGATAAGTCGTCTATTTTTGGCGGCGATAAGCAAGTTGCTTTTAATGGTTCGGCAGGATTAGCTTGGGTAATTAGTAACGAGGATTTTTTAAAGGGGAATAAAACATTTAGTTTTTTAAAATTCAGAACAACTTATGGCTCAACCGGAAATTCGCGTATTGGAAGCTATGCTGCGCGTGGCTTATACGATTTTGGTACTGCTTCTGGGAACAATTACAATGGGAATGTAGCCTCTTTTCCAGATAATTCGGGGGCACCAAACCCTGATTTAGGTTGGGAGAAAAATTTTAAATTAAATTTTGGTTTAGATTTAACTTTACTCAATAATGTACAGGTTACTGCAGAGTATTTTAGCAATACCATTGTAGATTTGATTTCTTCGGTAAATGTACCCCTCGAAACTGGATATGCAACCATTTCTGCAAATACAGGTAAAATGAGAAACAAAGGTTTTGAACTTAGCATTAACAGTGATATTATGCAGCGCAAAAATTTTAATTGGAACTTAGCGCTTAATTTAGGTACAAATAAAAACAAAATTCTATCGTTCAATAATGGTTACGCTGCTTTATACTCCGCATCTACGGATGCAGCGGCATTAAAGGTTGGCGGAAGCTCGAGTGCAGTTTATGGTTACCGTTGGGCAGGCGTAGATCCGCAAACGGGAGCAGAACAGTTTTATGATGCCAGCGGACAGCTTAAAACGGCCAATGAAATTCAAGCGCTACCAATCTCGAGTACAAGTATTTTAGGCGATAGATTACCAGATTTTCAGGGTGGGTTGATTAATAATTTTAACCTCTATAATTTTAACCTTTCGTTTAATATTTTGTACAGCTATGGAGCTGATAAGTTTTTGAATTATGTAGATGAGTCTGACGGTAGAAATTTACAGAATCGCAATCAAAGTGTTAATCTTTTAGACCGTTGGCAGCGCCCAGGTGATGTAACCGATATTCCAAGATTAACACTCATTAGAGACATCGTTGCAAATTCATCTCGTTATTTATACGATATGAGTTATCTAAAACTTTCCAATATATCATTAGGCTATAAACTATCTAATTCGCTTGCCAATAAGTTGCATTTAGCCAATGCCTCCGTCTTCGCCAACGCCACCAACTTACTCTATGTATATAAAGATGCAGGTACAAAAGGTAGAAATGGCATTGCCGAAAGAAGATTTATTTATCCAGAAACCTCAGCTTTTACGCTTGGGCTTAGAGTTGGACTTTAAAAAAATGAACATGAAACAGATGAAACAATATTATATCCTACTTGCCATTTTCGCCATGAGCATTTCTTCTTGCGAAAAATTATTAGACAAAGAGCCAACCGATAAATTATCACTAGAAGATCTTTTTAAGGAGGTCTCAGGTGCTAAAACAGCTTTAGCAGGCGCCTATAAAGCACTTATCGAAGAGGCGCATTATCAAAAAAACACTATGGTGTATGCTGATTTACTTGGGGGTAACATTAAGTTTAGTAAAACCACTAATCTACGTTTAGAAGACGTATTTAATTTTACTCAAAATGCACAAGAAAGTACGATGAACGAGACGTACGCTTATTTATACACTGAATTAAACAATGTGAATAATATCATTAAATATACTCCTTCCGCAGTAGGGTCAGCTACTGAAAAGACAAAAATAATTGCTGAAGCTAAATGTTTAAGGGCGCTATTACATTTTGATTTAGTTCGTGTTTTTGCAAGGCCAATAAATTTTACTTCAAATGGGGGTCACCTGGGTATTCCAGTTATATTAAAACCTCAACTTTTTGGCGATCCTTCTCCACAGCGCTCCACAGTTGCACAAACTTACGAAGCAATTGTAGGCGATTTAAACGATGCCATACAAGCGTTAGATGCTTCAAATGCATGGGTATTAAGCTCAGGCAGTAAACAAAATTATTTCACAAAATTATCTGCGCAAGCCCTATTATCGAAAGTATATTTATATCAAAACGATTGGGATAAAGCCTATAACATGGCAGATTTAGTAATCAAAAGTAACCAATATACCTTGCTTACTGAAGCGGCTTATGTGGGCAGCTGGACGGGAAGGACACCTTCAACCGAGTCTATTTTCGAAATCGCACTTGAGCAAACTTTTAGCGGAAACAGCTTAGGTTCTTATTACGACATTACCAATAATACCTACAGAATGTACGCAGCAAATAATGATGTACTTGGGTTATACAGCATAACAGACATTAGAAGAAGTGCGTCGATGTTTAATCCAATTACGTTACTTGGAACAAACTATTTTTTTACCAAGAAATATGCCAATACAGGCACTTTATCTACACCGGTAAAAGTACTTCGATTATCCGAAATTCACTTAATTAGAGCAGAAGCGGCAGCCGAAAAAGTCAGTCCTGATTTTACCTTGGCCAATGCCGATTTAAATTTGATCAGGAAAAGAGCAGACGCAAGTGTTACAAACTTAAACCTTACCATAAAAAGCGATTTAATTGATGCTATTTTACTCGAAAGAAGAAAAGAGTTGGCCTTTGAGGGCAATTTACTATTCGATTTAATGCGATGTAAAAAGGATGTTGTTCGTGTAGATGTGACTGCAATAACTAAAAATTTACCTACTACAGATAACAAATTGGTAATGCCATTTCCAATCAATACCGTAAATGCAAATATTAACATGATTCAAAACCCTGGCTATTAATTTAAAATGATGAAAATAATAATCACACTCGTATTTAGTATACTCTTGTTTACAGGCTGTAAAAAAGATGAGCCAGCTTTAAAGGAAGATCTTTATCCCGATCAACCACTTTCTACCCCTTCTAGCGCTACAATTACTACTTTTCACCAAACTGTATCTTTTTACCAAATGTTTGTGTATCGTTTTGATCCAATTACCAGTAAATGGACAGCAAGAATTGGAGGCCATTTTTCTACCATTCCAGCTTCAGATCCAACAGCTTTGGGCTTTACCAACCCTTATGTTGCCGATAGCGGCGTGCCACTTTTTGATATGGTAAGACTTTATACAACTGAAACTGCAACTACTAACATTAAAACTGTAAAAATTAATGCAGATAAGGTATTACAATTCTTCCCAGATTATGCTGGTGCAAAAACAGGAATTGTAAAAGTGGTAGATCAAGATGTTGTGCTTACTCGATTAAATTTAACTACTTTTAAGATAGGTATTTCTGGAAGTGGAACTTACGACGAGAATACAAAAATTATAGACCTCGACGTAAAATTTAATGAGGCCGCTGTTGGCGGTACATTTCAAGCTTTTAAGTATAAAATGAGTCCAACAGCCTTAATATTAAATTAATAAAACATGAAAAGATTAGGGTTTATTGTCTCCATACTAACGGTTTTTGTGTTTTCTACTGCCTTTTTTCAAGAGAGGGAATATACAATTGCCGAATTGCGCGAACTTTACAGCGGCGATGCAGCAAAATGGCCAAAGGCAAATTTGGATCAGGAAGCGAAAGGAGGATTTAAAGATATTGGCTATTTGGGGCGGCCAACTTATCCTGCAAATAATCCATTCAAGGAAGAAAAGGAGAAATTAGGCAGAATTTTATTCTTCGATCCTAGATTGTCTGCTTCGAAGCAGATTGCCTGTGCATCGTGCCATGATCCAGAATTGGGATGGGGCGATGGTAAAAGGGTGGCCTATGGGCACGATCGGCAAAATGGAAAAAGAAATGCGATGACCATTATCAACACTGCATTTTACAATAAATTCTTTTGGGATGGAAGAGCAAATAGTCTCGAACACCAATCGGGGTTTCCAGTTGCCGACCATGTAGAGATGAACATGGATTTGGCTGGAATGGTTAAAAACATTGTTCAAATTGAAGGTTATAAACCTTTATTTGCTGCTGCTTTTGGAAGTGATGAAATTAACTTGGATAAAATCCAAAAGGCAATAGCTACTTTTGAAAGAAGTGTGGTGAGTACCAATAGTAGGTTTGATTCTTTTGTAAAAGGTAATAAAGCTGCGCTTAAAGACGAAGAAGTGGTAGGTTTACATCTTTTTAGAACCAAAGCAAGATGTATCAATTGCCATAATTCACCTTTATTTAGCGATAATAAATTCCATAACGACGGACAAGCTTTATTGGGCTCTAAGTTCGAAGATTTAGGTCTTTATAATGTAACCAAAAACTTGAATGATGTGGGAAAAATGAGAACACCCTCTCTTCGAGAAACCAATATTACTGGCCCGTGGATGCATCATGGAAATTTCCCATCGCTTAAAGATGTGATAGAATTTTATAACTTAGGGAACCCTATTGCACAGCAGCGAAACTTAAAAGTAAACGATTCACTTAAAGCTCCCAAATCTGCAATGTTGAAGAAGCTAAACCTTACTTTAACCGAACAGGCGCAGCTCGAAGCTTTTTTAAGGTCGATTAGCACTAGGGTAAGTAAGATTAATCTACCCCCATTACCAAAGTAAAATGAACTTTTATTTAACATAATTATAATGAAGAAAGTTACTTACGTTACATTGATGATGTTTTGCGTTTTATTCGCTTGTAAAAAAACAACGACCTCCACAGATCCAACGGATATTATTAAATCGATGATTTTGTCTTACAGTGCTACAGAAATTACTTCGAGTTTTAAAAATTTGGCGGGTTATAATTTGGTAGTCACCTCTGATAATTCTTATGTTTATATACAATCTACGGGTTTACCAAATCATGCCGTAATGAAAGGAATTACAGGATGGAACTCTCAAACAGCCGTACCTTATTCAATTAGCATGAAAATCCCATTAAATGCGCAATTTGCGGCGACTGCTACAGGTCATTTAGTTGATGGGCCCATTGCGATTGCTGTAAATGGTATTCCTATTTTCGAGCCTACAAAGCAAGGAGCCAATTATACTGATGCTGGTGATCCGTACATACAAGGCGAATTAGATCCATGTGGCGGCCATTGTGGTAGGGGTGATGATTATCATTATCATATTGCTCCATTGTGCATCATGAACGGTTTAACGGCTAGTCAACCTATAGCTTGGGCTTTAGATGGTTTTCCAATTTTTGGATTTAACGAAGTTGATGGCGCAACACTTAATCGAACCACTTTAGACGAATTAAATGGACATACTTTTAACAATAAATACCATTATCACGCCAGTATGGTTAGGCCTTATATCAACAAAGGCTTCAAAGGAACATTACAAACAGATATTTTGCCCACTGTTAGATCGATAAGGCCCACTGGAGCTATAGTTACTACCTTAATTACCGATTTTTATGTTGATGCTGAGGGATGGAGTATTTTAAAATATAAAAAGAATACTGGCATTGCTCAATTAAATTATAAGTTAAAATCAGGAACTACCAATTGCTATGATTTTGTAGAAATAAACGAGGCGGGGGTAACTACCAGCACATCAACAGCTTGCAGATAATGCTAAAGCAATGAAAAAGGCTTTTTTTTTATTTTTAATGTTAGCAAGCCTAAGTGCCTTTGGTCATATAATGCCTCATATACAAACAGAAAGAGTTCCCTTTTCTGTTTGGCAAATTATTGTAGCCTACTTAAAATTAGGTTTTAGCCATGTTATACCGTTAGGCTTTGATCACATATTGTTTATACTCGGTATTTTCTTTTTAAATGCTAATACTAAATCTGTAATTATACAATGTTCTGTTTTTACCATAGCACATACCATTACTTTAGGCTTAACGGCTTCGGGCTATATTGTGCCAATTGCGAACCTTGTTGAGCCAATAATTGCATTATCTATAGCTTTTGTGGCACTAGAAAATCTATTTCACCAAGAGTTAAAAATTTGGCGTATCGGATTGGTGTTTTTATTCGGTTTGGTACATGGAATGGGTTTTGCAATAGCCATTAAAGAAATTGGATTACCTGAAAATTATTTTTTAGGTGCACTCGTATCTTTTAATATTGGTGTTGAATTGGCGCAGATAGTGGTTATTTTTTTAGCTTACTTTCTATTGGTAAAATGGGTTAAAAATAAAATTTGGTATCGTAAAATAATTGTTATTCCTATATCAATAGCCATTAGTTGTATTGCCGTTTACTGGGTGTTTGAAAGGGTATTTATAAATTCATAAATTTGGATAATTAGAAGTGATTAGACTTAAAACACTTCCCTCGCAATCCTTTTGGTAGGCTCTGGGTTACTCATGGTATAGAAATGCAACACCGGAGCGCCAATTTTAACAAGCGCTTTGCATTGTTCAATCATAAATTCTATCCCTACTTCTTTTACTTCTGCTTCAGTTTTGCAGGCATGTACAGCTTCGCTTAAATCTTCTGGCAAATCGATATGAAATATTTTTGGTAAACTAACGAGTTGTTTTGAGGATGTAATTGGTTTTAAACCAGGTATAATTGGAACGTTTATTCCGTTTTCTCGGCATTTTTTTACAAACTCAATATATTTACTGTTGTCGAAAAACATTTGGGTAACAATAAATTCGGCGCCCATATCTACTTTTTGTTTCAAGTACTTGAAATCGGTTTTAAGGTTGGGTGCTTCAAAATGTTTTTCTGGATAGCCAGCTACACCCACACAAAAATCGGTCTTAAAAGCATCATGATCTTCATGTAAATACCTGCCATTGTTCATGTTCATTACCTGCCCTAATAGTTCCGAAGCGTATGCATGCCCTCCAGGGGTTGGAATAAAATTTGAGTCGGCATGGCGCGCATCTCCACGTAACGCTAATACGTTGTCAATTCCTAAAAACTGCAAGTCTATCAGTGCATTTTCAGTTTCTTCTTTGGTAAAGCCACCACAAATTAAATGAGGTACCGCATCTACTTTGTATTTATTGATAATTGCTGCACAAATGGCAACTGTACCTGGTCTTTTACGGTAAGAGATTTTTTCCAATAGCCCAGTTTCGTGTTGCTTATAGATATAATCTTCACGATGATAGGTTACATCAATAAAAGGAGGCTCAAACTCCATTAAAGGATTAATGGCATTGTAAATAGCTTCAATACTTTTACCTTTTACGGGAGGCAAGAGCTCGAATGAGAATAGGGTTTTTCCTTTTGAATTTTTGATGTGGTCGGTGATTTTCATTTTAGTTGGTATGGTGTATAGAGAAGTGCGTATTGGACAATGTGTTAGTAAGCTAAATTCGGCGATAACCATTTTTCTGCTTCTTCCAAACCCATTCCCTTTCTAATCGCATAATCTTCTACTTGGTCTTTTGTAATTTTACCTAGTCCAAAATAGCGCGATTCGGGATGGGAAAAATAAAAGCCGCTAACTGCTGCGGTGGGGTACATGGCATAACTTTCAGTAATCTTGAGGCCAATCTTAACTTCTGCATCTAATAAGGCAAATAAAGTGCCCTTTTCGGTGTGTTCCGGACATGCAGGATAGCCTGGTGCCGGACGAATACCTTCGTATCTTTCCTTAATGAGCTCTTCATTGGTAAACTTTTCCTCGTTTGCATAACCCCAATACTCTTTGCGTACAATTTCATGTAGTTTTTCTGCAAAAGCTTCAGCTAAACGATCGGCTAGTGCCTTTGCCATGATGCTATTGTAATCGTCGTATTTTTCTTCGAATTCGGCAACAAGTTCATCACAGCCAATTCCTGTAGTTACGGCAAAGCCGCCAAAATGATCTTGTATACCACTATCTTTTGAAGCAATAAAATCAGATAGCGCATAATAAGGCTCGCCAGCCATTTTCTCAGCTTGTTGGCGCAAGGTATGTATCCTCACTTTTTTAGTATCCCCGTTTTTTAATTTTTCATTCGATTTTAAGCTATTGCTTTCTACTTCTAGCTCAATATCGTCACCAACTGCATTGGCAGGCCAGAAACCGATCACTGCTTTGGCGGTCAACAACTTTTCATCCACAATACGGTTTAATAAAAACTGGGCATCATCAAACAGCTTTTTAGCCTCATCTCCCACAAATTTATCGTCGAAGATTTTAGGATAACTTCCTCTGAGCTCCCAAGTATGGAAAAATGGAGTCCAATCTATATAAGGAACTAGTTCGGCCAAGGGATAATTCTCGATTACTTTTGTGCCCGTAAAGCTGGGTGCTGGTGCAATCTTTGTTACATCAATCTGGAATTTATTTGCTCGTGCCTCTTCAATCGTTTTAAAGCGCTTATCTGATCGTTTGTTTAAATGCGCCTCTCGCGCTTTATCGTATTCGGCACGAATGCCAGCAACATATTCGCCTTTGGTATCGGGGTTCATCAGCGTGCTGCACACCGTTACACTTCTGGAAGCATCTAAAACATGAATGGCGGGCCCTGAATAGTTGGGCGCCACTTTAACAGCAGCGTGAATACGAGAAGTTGTTGCCCCACCAATAATCAGTGGAATAGTAAAGCCTTCACGTTCCATCTCTTTGGCAAAGTGCACCATCTCGTCTAGCGATGGGGTAATTAATCCGCTTAAACCAATAATATCCGCCTTAATTTCTTTAGCTTTTTTAATAATTTCTTGGGCAGGAACCATTACGCCCATGTCAATAATTTCGAAATTATTACAGGCTAAAACTACACCTACAATGTTTTTTCCAATATCGTGTACGTCGCCCTTTACGGTGGCCATTAATACCCTGCCAGCTGATGAGCTTTGATTCTGATCGGGATTGTCTAATTTCTCTTGCTCAATAAATGGAAGCAGATAAGCCACTGCTTTTTTCATCACCCTGGCCGATTTTACCACTTGCGGTAAAAACATTTTTCCAGCTCCAAAAAGATCGCCCACAATGTTCATTCCATCCATTAACGGACCTTCAATTACCTGGATAGGGCGAGAATATGCTTGCCTGGCCTCTTCTACATCATCGTCTAGATATTCTACAATGCCTTTTACTAGCGAATGAGAAAGTCTTGATTCTACCGTGCCTTTACGCCATTGCTCATCTCTTACAATTTCTTTGCCCTTACTTTTTATCGTGTCGGCATATTCTACCAAACGCTCAGTGGCATCATCTCGTCGGTTTAACAATACATCCTCTACACGTTCTAATAGTTCTGGCGGAATTTCTTGATATACCTCTAACATTCCTGCATTTACAATTCCCATATCTAAACCCGCTTGGATGGCGTGGTATAAAAAGGCAGAATGCATGGCCTCACGAACGGTATTATTTCCTCTAAAAGAGAAAGAGATATTCGAAACCCCGCCGCTTACCTTGGCATGAGGCAGGTTTTCTTTGATCCACCGAGCAGCATTGATAAAATCTACTGCATAGTTATTATGTTCTTCTAAGCCTGTGGCAACGGTTAAAATATTGGGGTCAAAAATAATATCCTGAGCGGGGAAACCGATTTCGTTCACTAAAATATCATAGCTTCGTTTGCAGATTTCGGTTCTTCGTTCAAAGTTGTCGGCTTGCCCTTTTTCATCAAACGCCATCACCACTACGGCGGCACCATATTGCATGATTTTTTGCGCACTT
This sequence comes from Pedobacter sp., assembly GCA_014377775.1. GTDB lineage: Bacteria > Bacteroidota > Bacteroidia > Sphingobacteriales > Sphingobacteriaceae > Pedobacter. Next base: position 9,809 of record JACMOW010000126.1, read on the forward strand.
TCTTTAAACTTCTCTTCACCTTCTTTTAAGGAAATGGAATTTACTATTCCTTTACCCTGCATGCATTTTAATCCATTTTCAATGACCGTCCATTTCGAGGAATCGACCATGATGGGCAGTTTTGCGATATCGGGTTCAGATGCAATGAGATTAAGGAACTTGGTCATGGCTGCTTCCGAGTCGAGCATCCCCTCGTCCATGTTTACGTCGATAATTTGTGCGCCACCTTCTACCTGTTGCAAGGCAACGGCTAAAGCGGCTTCATAATCACCGCCTAAAATAAGCTTCGAAAATTTTGGTGAACCGGTAATGTTGGTTCGTTCGCCGATGTTTACAAAAATACTTTCTGGCGTGATGGTAACGGGTTCCAATCCGCTTAGGCGCAGGTAGGGCTCGATGAATGGTACCTGTCGCGGTGTTGCTTTTCTTGCTTTTTCGGCGATGCAACCAATGTGTTCAGGAGTAGTTCCACAACAACCCCCTACAATGTTTACAAAACCTGAGCTGATAAAATCATCAACCAAATGCGCCGTTTCGTGGGGCATTTCGTCGTATGCACCAAACTCGTTTGGCAAACCGGCATTTGGATAAGCAGAGATATAACATCCCGCTTTTGCGGATAATTCTTCGATATGTGGACGCATTTCTTTGGCGCCCAAAGCACAATTAAAGCCTATACTTAAAGGCTTGGCATGCATCACTGAGTTCAAAAAAGCTTCGGCAGTTTGGCCAGATAAAGTTCGGCCAGAGGCATCGGTAATAGTGCCAGAGATCATAATTTCCAGCTTTCTGCCAATTATTTCTTCGTATTTTTTTATGGCAACAATGGCCACTTTTGCATTAAGGGTATCAAAAATGGTTTCGATCAGGATTACATCCGCACCCCCATCAACCAAACCTCGTACTTGTTCGTAGTAGGCTGCTTCGAGTTCATCGAAATAGATTGCTCTATAGCCCGGGTCGTTTACATCGGGCGACATCGAAAGGGTACGATTTGTTGGTCCAACTGCGCCAGCTACAAAGCATTTGCGGCCTGGATTGGCAGCCATAAACTCAGTAACGGCTTCTTTGGCAACCTTAGCACCTTCTAAACTCATTTCGTACGAAAGATCTTCCATTTGGTAATCGGCCATCGAAATGCGCTGGGTACTAAAGGTATTGGTTTCGATAATATCGGCGCCAGCCTGTAAATATTCAAGATGGATGGCTTTGATAATATCAGGGCGGGTAATGTTCAATAAGTCGTTATTGCCTTTTACATCACAGGGGTGATTTTTAAAGCGTTCGCCTCTAAAGTCTTCCTCGGTTAAGGTATAGCGCTGTATCATGGTGCCCATTGCACCATCTATAATTAAAATACGTTTTTGTAGTTCTTCTCTGATATCCATTTTTTTTAGTAGCGAGTAGCAAGATTTCCTGATAATGGCACTAACTATCTGTACCAGAAAAATTCAAATATGCACCCTTTTCGGGTCTTGATACTCGATACTTTATACCTGATACTTTTAAAGGCTTATTCAAAAAGTTAGAATAGATTATTCTCCTTAAACTTATCTTCTCCCGATTAATCGAGAATAGAATGTAGCACCTTGTTAGCACAGGTTGCTAAGACATCGTTGGGTCTAATCCCTCCGCCTTTCTTTATAAGCAGTACAAAAATGCAACAAAGGCTTGTCAATTCCAAAAATATGGGGCTAATAACCAAATAAAATTACAAAGGCCATGCAAATGTGCACGGCCTTTAAAATATTGTTCTGTTTTTGAGCTTATTTTCTGCTTCCGAAAATACGAAGTAAGAACAGGAAGATATTTAAGAAATCTAAGTATAAAGATAATGCAGCCACAATTGCTGTTTTCTTTGCTTCAACTTGTAAAACTTGATCGCCATTCGATTCAATTCCTTCGCCAATGCGTTTAATCTTTTGTACATCATAAGCGGTTAAAGCCGTGAAGATGGCTACGCCAAAGAAACTCATGATGTAATTTAATTGAGAACTTCCGATAAACATATTCACTACGCTTGCGATTACTAAACCAACAACGCCCACCATTAAAATAGGGCCAAATTTGGTTAAATCTACCTGTGTGGTATAACCTAGGAAGGCCATGATGCCGAAAATTCCAGCAGCAGCTGCAAAACAAGCCACAATTGAAGCGGATGTATAGGTTAATAGAATAAAACTTAAACTTACTCCAGTTAAGGCAGAATACAGTATAAATATTCCCAACAGCGCTGGGTAAGAC
>JACMOW010000127.1 GCA_014377775.1 Pedobacter sp.
AAAAGATGTATCCAGAATATTTAGTAGAGCCTATGCGTGCAGAGTTAACCAACGTAGGTTTTGAAGAGTTAAAGTCAGCAGAAGAGGTAGATAGTGCAATTAAAAGCGAGGGAACGGTTTTTGTAGTCGTAAATTCTGTTTGTGGTTGTGCCGCAGCTAATGCGCGTCCGGCAGCTAAACTGGCCGCATCAAACGCTAAACATCCAAATAAACTGGTAACGGTTTTTGCAGGTATGGAAAAAGATGCGGTTGATAGAGCAAGAGCATATATGATGCCTTTTCCACCTTCATCGCCAGCAATGGCACTGTTTAAAGATGGTAAATTGGTGCACATGATTGAGCGTCATCAAATTGAAGGTAGGCCAGCACAAATGATAGCTGATAGCTTAATTGGAGCTTTTGAACAATATTGTTAGAAATCTTTGTTTAGTAGTTTCTCTAATTCTCCAAAGGATACATTCATTCTTACCCGGCCTTGTTTTGCGTAGGCAATTTCTCCTGTTTCTTCGGAGATAATTACGGCAACGGCATCGGTATTTTCAGAAATTCCTATTCCTGCCCTATGGCGCAAACCAAATTGTGGAGGTAACTTTTCATTATCTGTTAAAGGCAAAATACAACTGGCGCTTTTAATTTTATTTTCGGCAATTACAACGGCACCATCGTGTAAAGGACTGTGTTTTTGAAAAATACTTTCCAATAAACGTTTTGATATTTTCGATTCGATAATCTCGCAACTGTTGGCAAAAAGCTGATCATCATAAAACTTTACAAATACAATTAATGCCCCTGTTCGTGTTTTTTTCATGCTCTTACAAGCATCGATAATCGGTTTTATCCGCAATAAATTGTCTCTTTCTAAATCTTTACTTCCAAATAAGTTTCCCCACCATGTTTTGTTCTTTTGCAAGAAAGTGTTTTTTCCAATATGTAAAAGAAAACGTCTAATCTCAGGCTGAAATATCACCACTAATGCCATAATGCCTACGCTCATGAATTTGTTAATGATGGTAGATAGCAAATCCATGTGCAAACTAGTTACCAAATGATAAAACAGAAAGATGATAAGGAGGCCAAGCAGTAAATTTACCGCAAGCGTGTTTTTAATTAAACTGTAGATATAATATAATAGAATGGCAACTACGATGATATCTATGACATTAACCCAAGTAATTTTAAGGAAATCAAAGTCGAGGTTTTTCATGTTGCACAAGATAAGAATTATTGAGATAATTGTTTAAACAATGTTATGCACTCAACAGCCTCTTTTACATCATGAACCCTTAAAATAGAAGCTCCTTTTGTTAAAGCTATGGTATTTAAAACGCTGGTACCATTTAGCGCATCAACCGTTCTATTGTGGAGTACCTTAGTAATGATAGATTTTCGTGAAAAACCCACCAAAATGGGAAGTTCGAAGCAATTTAAAACCTCCATTTCTCGTAGTAATTCGTAATTATGGTCTGTCGTTTTTGCAAAGCCGAAACCCGGATCAATTATCACATCCTTAATCCCATATTCTTTCGCGATTTTTATTTTCTCTGTAAAATAATTAATCACCTCGCTAGTTATGTTTTCATAAGTAGGATTTTGTTGCATCGTTTGCGGATTACCCTTCATGTGCATCATAACGTAAGGAACATTTAATTTCGCAACAGTTTCAAACATCAGCTCATCTAAACTTCCGGCCGAAATATCATTAATTAAATGCGCACCACCATTTATGGCAGCTTCAGCAACTTTTGATCTGAAAGTGTCGATAGAAAGCAATACTTCTGGAAATTCTTTTGCAAGGGCTTCAACTACAGGAATTAAACGTTTCATTTCTTCTCCTTCGCTAATGTGAGTGGCTCCCGGGCGAGAAGAATAGGCGCCGAGATCGATAAATCTTGCGCCTGCTGTTAAAAAATCTGCTGTTCTTTGCAAGGCTGCATTGATGTTTGTTATTCGGCTATCGCTATAAAAGGAATCTGGTGTTAAATTTAAGATGGCCATTACTTCCGGGCGACTTAAATCAATCAAATTACCCTTGGTGTTTAGTGTAATTTTTCGGTTTAAAAATGTATCTTTAGCCATAATTTAACACAAAAATAAGCATTAAAACAGCTTTAAACCGACAAAAAATTTAATTGTTTTGGCAGCAAACACCTCACAAGAATTTGACCACGTAATAGCGGTATGTAAAACGCTATTTTTAAAGAAAACAAAAGATTACGGTACTGCATGGCGTATCCTTAGGCCTTCATCCATTACCGATCAGATTTTCATCAAAGCACAGCGTATTCGTACGCTAGAAGAAAAAAAGGTGTCGAAAGTTGGCGAAGATATTACCTCTGAATATATGGGCATTGTAAATTACTGCGTAATTGCCATGCTACAGTTAGAATTAACCGAGGCCGACCCGAATGAAATGGAAGTAAATTTGGTAGAAAGCTTGTTTGATAAAAGCGTTACTGAAACCAAAGATTTAATGTTTGCCAAAAACCACGACTACGGTGAAGCTTGGCGAGATATGCGGATTAGCTCGTTAACTGATTTAATTTTAATGAAAATTTTTAGAGTAAAACAAATCGAAGATAATTTGGGGCAAACCTTAGCTTCTGAAGGGGTAAAGGCAAATTATCAGGACATGTTAAATTATGCCGTGTTTGCGTTGATCAAAATTAGTATATAGTAATTAGTATATAGTGCTTAGTATTTAGATTAGGCAATTAGCTAAATTTAATAAAATATATGCAAAAAATATTTCTTCACTTTTCTCGTTGGTTTGTTGGCCTGTTATTCATCTTTTCGGGGTTGATTAAGGTAAACGATCCACTGGGTTTTGGCTATAAGCTTCAAGAATATTTCGAGGTTTTTCACCTTAATTTCTTGAGCGGTTGGGCAACAGGCATTGCAATCGTTTTGTGTGTATTAGAAATTGTTTTAGGTGCGCTTTTGCTGTTTGGATTTTGGCGTAACCAAATAACTAAAGGCCTTTTGGCGCTTATTATTTTCTTCACTTTTTTAACTTTTGTATCTGCTGCCTTTAAAGTAGTTACTTCATGTGGGTGCTTTGGAGACGCTATCCCGCTTACTCCATGGCAATCGTTTAGTAAAGATTTAGTATTATTGGTTTTAATTATTTATTTATTTATTCATAGGGAAAAAATTAACCCTATTACAACGAATAGTAGGTGGCAAGACGCCTTATTCGGAGTTGTTACGTTTACTTCATTGGGCTTTGGAATTTTCACCTACAATTATTTACCTGTAGTTGATTTTTTACCATATAAAGTTGGTTCAAGTATTCCCGAGTCGATGAAAGTGCCTGAGGGAGCGCTAGCAGATGAGTTTTTGATCATTTATCAGCTTAAGCATAAAAAAACTGGAGAAACGAAAACCATGAGTGATAAGGATTACTTGAAGCTAGAGATATGGAAGGATGAAAATTGGGAGGTTGTTGGCGAGCCCGAAAAAAAACTAATTAAAAAGGGTTATGAAGCCAAAATTAAAGATTTAGTTATCAGTGATGATTCTGGTACAGACTACACCAAAGAACTGGTCGAAAATCCGTTTTATAATTTAATAATTGTTGCCTATAACTTAAACGATGTTAATGAAGAAGCAGTAGCTAAAACCAACGCACTTGCACTAAATGCAGTTGAGCAATTTAACATCCGATCGGTGATGTTAACTTCTAATTCGGCCAAGGATGCTGCAGTATTTAGTAAAAAAATGAAACTCTTTATGGAGGTGTTTTATGCGGATGCAGTACCATTAAAAAGTATGGTTCGGGCTAATCCAGGTATTTTATTATTAAAGAATGGAGTGATTGTAAATAAATGGCATTATCATAATTTACCTTCTTTCGATGAACTCTCTACCACTTATTTTACTAAATAATGGGCGCTTACGTTCTTAGGAAATTCTTATATGGTTTGGCAGTAATGGCGGGTGTAATACTTGTTGTTTTTGTATTGTTTAATATTTTACCAAGCGATCCGGCACGGATGACGATGGGGCAACGCTCGGATGTACAATCGCTAGATGCCGTAAGAAAGGAGTTTGGCTTAGATCGATCAAAACCTATACAGTTTTTACTTTATATGAATGATTTATCGCCATTAAGTATTCATTCTTTTACGGCCGAAAATCAAGAAAAATATCATTATCAACAATTGTTTAGAGTGGGGAGGGATGTTATTGTAATCAAGATGCCCTATTTACGGCGCTCTTATCAAACCAAGCGGGATGTAACTACTATCTTGTCTGAAACGGTACCCAATACTTTTGTATTAGCCTTAACGGCGATGTTGTTTGCAACGCTGATTGGTGTTTTTTTAGGGGTTTTATCTGCTGTGCATAAAGATACGTGGATTGATAATGCGGCTAATTCGTTTGCTATATTAGGTATTTCGGCTCCATCATTCTTTGCCGGTATTATTATTGCCTGGTTGTTTGGTTTTGTTTTGGCCGATTATACAGGCTTAAATATGAGTGGGAGTTTATACAGTTACGATCCTTTTAAAGGAGAAATTATTACTTGGAGAAACTTGTGGTTACCGATGATTACTTTGGGTTTAAGGCCATTGGCTATTATTGTGCAACTCACACGGAGTGCGATGCTCGATGTGCTGGCACAAGATTACATCCGCACCGCGAAAGCAAAAGGATTAGGCAGGAATGCAATTATTTATAAACACGCGCTTAAGAATGCATTAAATCCGGTAATTACGGCTATTTCGGGATGGTTTGCCTCTCTATTGGCGGGTTCTTTTTTTGTGGAATATATTTTTGGCTACAATGGGTTGGGGCGTACAACGGTTACCGCCTTAGAAATGTCGGATTTTCCGGTAGTAATGGGTGCAATTTTGTTTATTGCTTTTGTGTTTGTGGTGATGAATATTCTGGTTGATATTTTATATGCCTGGGTTGATCCTAGGGTTAAATTGGTATGAAAGTTTTTTTAATTGGATTCATGGGCTGCGGTAAAAGTACCAAAGCAAAGCAGTTGGCTAATCGATTAGACTGTTCGGTTATCGATTTGGATGCGGTAATTGTAGCAGCGCAAGGCAAATCGATTGCCGATTATTTTGCCGAAAATGGAGAAGCTGCTTTTCGAACATTAGAAAGTAACACGCTTAAAAATTATGATTATCCCGAAACTTGTGTCGTGGCTACCGGAGGCGGATTGCCCTGTTTTTTTGATAATATGGAGTGGATGAATGCGAATGGCAGAACATTTTATCTGCAGATGACACCGCCGCAACTGGTTTCTCGGCTGCATAATCGCGAAAAAAGACCTTTGCTAAAAGGGATGGATGATGAACAACTACTGGCTTTTGTAGAGCTGAAATTAGCGGAGCGAAATGCTTTTTATACGCAGGCTCAAATGGTGGTAAATGCGTTTGATTTGGATGTGGAGGAGTTACTTTAAATCTTCGAACTGTTCTTCAATGTATTTAATCTTCGTTTTGCCGTGGGGTGTTGGCTCACCATAATCGTTAATGTTTACGAAAACGATTTTATCAATCGTTAAAATACTTTTTCTAGTAATTTTATTTCTTACTTCACAACACATGGTGATGGAAGTGGTGCCAAAAGATGTTGCTGTTATTCCGAGTTCGACAATATCGCCCAGCTTGCCAGAGCTTACAAAATTAATTTCCGACATGTATTTGGTTACTACTCTAGGGTTTTCGAGTTGTACAATAGCATAAATTGCCGCCTCTTCATCAATCCATTTTAAGAGGCTGCCGCCAAATAAGCCTCCATTGGGGTTTAAATCTTCGGGTTTGATCCATTTACGGGTGTGAAAATTCATGAGATTCTATTTTAATTCCTTCAAATATGTGTTGGTCTGTTTCTCAACTTCCAATGTTGCTACTTTAATGCTTGAACCTACTCTAGTTGTTTTCGGATTAACGGCCATTTTACCTATGGTCGCTAAAGCATCCACATAATATTTACCCCAAACCTCAACAATGTGTTTCTCATCAGCCGCAACTTCCCCATCGGCAATTGCTTTTTTACTGAGCTCAAATTCTGTTTTTAAGCGAACAAGCGCATCTAACTTAACTTGTGCAACGGTACTAACTGCAGTGGCTTCATCAGCCGTAACTAAAGTATAAGCTGCTGTTAATGCGCTAATACCAACATTTTTCATCGTGGTGGCTGATACTTTATCAATCCGATCATTATCAGTATGGTAAAATACATCTGTAAAATGCCACATCAGCAAACCTGGAATTTTGTGCTGTAAAAATGGGGTATGATCACTTCCGCCTTCAAAAGGGTTGTAGTTAACCGTCCAGTTGGCAAATTTTCCTTGCATTTTACAGATGTCGAAAATAAAATCATTAAAATAATGAGGGAAAAGATCTTTCTCTTGTACGTTTCCAGCTCCCCATTCACTGTGTTTATCGGTTCCTCTCGTCCAAATAGCTGATGGATCTGGCATTTTTTCCAATAAAAATGAACCACCTGTTTTTTGGGTATCTTCACCAACCATATCTAAGCTCATGCCCCATAATATGCCTTTGGCACGTTTTTTATCCTCGGTAATGTATCTTCCAGTCGAAACAATTTCATCACCCCATAAAAAAGTTAAAGTGCGTTGTGGTTTAAACTTTCCCGATTTTAGTAAAGTTGCAGTTAATCGAGCCATTTCTGCTAAAGTACCTACCCCAGTTGCATTATCATTAGCGCCTGGCTCTTGGACGTGCGCACTATAAACAAAACGTTCATTTGGTTTAAGTGAACCTTTAACATTAGCTACAATAGTTAACTCTTCCGATGGGTATGTTTTCGTTGTAATTTCAACTTTTAACTCTACTTTCCCTTTTAAGCAAGCGGCTTTTAATTTTTCTTTTACGCCATACGATAAAAATAGCGACCAAATTCCAGCATTAGCTTGCATACTGCCAAATTGAATTGAAGTCTGATGTACTTCTGGTTGCGTGTATTTTGGCATCGAATAACCCATGGCGCCAATTGCGCCAGCTTTTATGGCAGCACTTAATAGTCGGCCAGTAGATACCTCTCCAAAAACAATTTTTCCTTTAAGATCTTTTCCTTCAAAATTAGCTGCGGTTCCTTTATCAACAAAAATAACTTCGGCAGTAACGCCTCCAATAGGGGTTGAAGGACAGTTAATTGGAATCATGTTGCGGTTGGTTTGATAAGCGATCAAAGGCAAGCTTTCGCCAACAATTTGTACACTTGCATTTTCAGGCTCCCAAGTATTACGTTTCATCGGGCGTTTTTCAATGCGATAGGTGAGCGGCGCTTCAAATTCATTTGATTTCTGCTCTACATATCCCGCTTTTTTTAAAATATCTTCAACATAGTGGATACTCGAATTAAAACCAGTATTACCCGGTACGCGAAAATATTTTTCTACAAAAGCGGTAGTGTTATAGGCGTTTTTTTCGTTGAAGTTCTTTCGAGTAAGTTTAAAGTAATTTGTAGTTTGAGTTTGTGCAAACGTATTTGTGGTTAACAAAAGTAAGGTAGCAAGAAAAATTTTCTTCATATCTGTAAGATAGGAAGTTTATATGGAATTTTAAATGTATTTAGAACTTTAAGTTTATCGCCAATGTTTCTTATTCAATTGCTGATCAACTGAAAATGTTCCAGAACCAACTACCCAGAATAAAATTAAAAGGCTAAGCACTATAACGGACAACCACAATTCTGAATTCAAAATAGAAAAACCATTCGAAATATTGACGAATAAAATGGCACAAATTAATATCGGAATTTGAATTACGGCAGCAAATCGAGTTACTAGTCCGACGGTGATTAAAATACCACCTACCAAATGTGCAAATGCCACAATGTGCATTGCAATGCTGGCTATTACAGAAGAAAATGCAAAAATGCTATCTCGAAATAATAAATCTTGAAGATAACCAGTATCGCTAATTAGTGCGATACCCTTACTGAAAATTATTAAGCCCAATACGATGCGAACAACAGCTAACCATTTTGCATGATGGGCATCGCCCCAAAGCTCAACTTTTTGGATAACATTCATAATAAACCTCCTTTTTAAGCTATGTGAATATAAGAAATGAAAACGACAAATACAAATCGTAAAGGCTGGGCGCATAACGTTTAGCGCTGAATACCAACGCTTAACTATTCTAACCTTCCAGCAGCCCTCTCTGTTCTTAGCAGTTTTGCAAGATCGAGTTTTGGTTCGCTTAGCAGAATTAGCTGAGTGTCTTTTTCTCGAGCAAATCTGTTCTCAATTTTCCCTACGTACCTCACAATTTTGAATAGTGAAAAATCTCGAGTAGAACCAGTATTCTCCGCTTCTTTAATCCGAATTACCGTTTTAATTTGTCTATCCAAATTAACCCAATCGATATAATCGTCTGTAAACGAGTCTGCTTTTAAACCCTTAATTTTCGTGTAATAATTTATTGCTCCTGCTTGTCCGTAATTATCGCAAAGGATAAAAACAGTTTCCTTATTGGGGAGTTTTTTATAGATAGAGTCTACTTTTGAAGCCAATTCTTGCCAACCTAACATATCGGCAAAATCTTGTGAAATAGGATGCTTTTTTCCATCTTCCCAAGTATGTTCTTTCCCAGCTTTAAAATATGCTGTAGGCGTTTTTAGAGGTAAAGTCCTATCTAATAATGGGATAAAAAGCAATAGGATGATGGCAATTGGAACCAAACGTAGATATTTCTTCCAGCCTGGCTGTAATAAATAACTGAGATAAACAGCCCCAAAAGCTAGGAAAATAGGGTATAAGCCAATAGCATAATAGCCTTTGGCCTTTAAATAGATAAAAAGCGCAATGGTAAATGTAAAGGCTAAGAAAAGTAATCGGTAAGGCTTAAATGGTTTATAGGTAAATAAAGAAATAAAACCTGCAATAATAACAATCAACGAACTAAAGAAAAATAGAAACTGCTCCTTCACAAAATCCATTCGGTTTACGTGAACAAGTTGCGTGTCTTGTAATTCTTTCAGGTGTTTAAACACAGGGAAATCATGTTGAAATTGCCAAATCAAATTGGGACTTATCAAGGCCAAGCCGAGTATGAAAGCCAAGTAAAATTGAGGTTTTAAAAATAGTTTTCGATGCTCGGTTAACAACAAAGCTGGTAGTAAACCCAGTAGGCAGAATGTAATATTATACTTGTTTAAAAAGCCTATCGCAAAGCTGGTGGCCATAAAGTATAACCAATTATAGTTTTCGGTTTGGATAAATCGGATAAAGGTGTAATAAATCAGCGTCCAGCATAAAACATCTAACGAATTGGGCTGATACAACATATTTATACGCAACAAACTCGAAAATGTTAAGGCGGTGGCTGTAAGTATACATGCGTATAAACTACCTTTTAAGCTTTCAACTGTTTTCCAAACCACAAGAATGGTAAGTGCCCCGAATAGTGCAGGAAAAAATTTAACCCAAAAGTAAGTGTTACCCAATTGTAAGATGATCCAGGAAATCCAAGATGTTAATGGTGGAATGGAATGATAGCCCCAAGCTAAATGCTTAGCCTGATCTAAATGCAAATATTCATCGCGTTGTAAATCATAAATGGGATGAACAACAAGGTATTGTAAAATGATTTTAAGAGAGATAAAACTGAAAAGAATGAGCTTTTCCTTTTTCATAGCTTCCCAAAATCTGTTGCTAATTTTTGTATTTGTGCGTTGGAAATTGAATTTTTTCCTGCATCTACTACAATTCGATATTTGAATGTCACTTTTTCTCCTGTTTTTAACTTTAAGTTAGTGTTGCGGGCGCCGTTAGTGAATATTTTTTCGCCTAATGGGTTTGCAGCAAATAGGCCATAGCCTCGTGCATGCCAATAAGTAGGGTAATTTATGTTTTTTGGATAGTCGATGATGGTGACACTCACAGAGTCGGCGCCTATTTTCCCGAAAACTTTGCACCATGAGGCGCGAGTGCTCCATACCGCATCGCCCATTTTACCCTCACTGCTTACGTAATTGCCATTGGCAACTTTATCCGTTCCTCCCTTTACCACCGTTACATTGCCTTTATCGTCGGTAAATTTTTGATCTTGTTGGGTTGGAATTTGAAGTTCGTGTGCTAATCGAATGCCTAAAAACCCATCTTTTACATCATTAAATGTAACGTCGGTGGTTGCTATTAAGGTTGTTGATCGATCAATTATTCGGCTGTTACCTGTTGCACTAAATTCGAAATGCGTATTTTCTTCAAGTAACACATCATTATTCTGATTGGTCCAATTGGCGTGGTATTTTAAACTCCCTTTTGGCCCACTTTTAGTTTCTATAATTTTATCTGTTTTAATCCAACCGTACTTGTCTTTTTTTTCTTTTGGAATAGCATAAGAGTTGTTCCAAAAGTCGAGCCCATTTACACTTTCATAGTTTAGCCAAATGCCAATATGATGCGGATGATCGGTTGGGTCACCTTTTTTTGGATTCAATGGAAAGCCTCTAGTAACATCAGTTTGGTTAACCGTAAAAACAGGATATAAGAATGGTTTTTCGATGTTATCTGGATATAAAAAACTAGTGAATAGCTTGTTTCCAATTAGTACATCAATTTTTTTTGCCTTTTGATCTTTAACTAGTTTTACTTGTGCAGCTAACGAATGAGACAGAAGTACCAATATTAAGATAGATTTAAGAATGCTATTCATTTACGCGGAGATTAAATACTTACTTCTACTAAAATAGGTATTTAGCCTCGGATTTTTTTATTTCTTGAAATATTATATGGTTTGCTTTTTATGAAATGTTTATAATTAAACTTGAAAAGTAGAGAGATTTTATTATTTTAACTTTGTCAATCTTTAAAGATTGACAAAGTGTTTTTTAATCCTATTTATTTCTTTCCAGCTCTCTTATTTAATTCTTCAATTGGCATATTCATCATTCGGCCTATTGGAGTTTTGCCTCTGTAGGTAATCACTTTTAAAACAGTAGCATCAATAGGCGGAATTAATGGCGTGGTATATTTCGGATAAAAGCGGTCGGGAAAAGAATGGTCGAAACTATAATAGATATCTAGACCTTCTACCTCTGTACTTAAAGTAACCTGCAATTGTCTGTCTGCACCTCTTTTTACCGTGAATATAGGGTCGTACACGCTTGGTGCATATTTAGTTTCGGCGATATCTAAACGCTTAAAATGTTGCTCAGTACGGGCAAAAAAGGTAGTCCAATTTTTTTTCTCTTTTGGCGACCATACTGATTCGGCAATGGCGAAACCTCTTGGCCAGGTCATGTATTCAGCCTGACGGATATTATACACTTGCTCCGTCCATAAATTCGCTTGTCCACCCTTAATAAATTTCGGATCTACATCTGCTGGTATTGGATCAAACTCGTAAGCTTTGCTTAACCGCAGCGAAGCATATACACGCGGTTCGGTTATTGCATCGGCTTGCATGTAATCTATATAGGCGTATTGTGTAGGGCTCATCACCACCTCGTGACCAGCTTTGGCTGCCTCAGTGCCGTATTTCATAGACCGCCAGCTCATTACTGCTGCGTTTTGAGAAACACCGCCTTCTAAAACTTCATCCCAAGCCATAAACTTTTTGCCCTTAGCCACTACAATCTGTTCAACTCTTTTTTCGAAATAAGCTTGTACTTCTGGAATGGTTTTTAGTCCTTCACGTTTCATTAATTCTTTTATTTGATCATTTTTCTCCCAAAAATTGCGGGCAACTTCATCACCACCAACATGAATATATTCAAAAGGAAAAAGCTTTGCTAATTGTGAAAATACGGTATCTAAAAAGATATAAACCTTCTCGTTGGCTGGGCACAATGTATTGTCTACTAAGCCTAGAGGAGGGGCACCTCGGCTCCAGTCCATAATCTTTTCTCCGCTTCGTACCTTATAATTCACCGCTTCGGAGCTGCACGACAAGTCGGGATAGGCTGCGATGGCCGCTAAACTATGTCCGGGTACATCAATTTCGGGCATAATATTTACAAACCGTTCTTTTGCATAGGCTACCAATTCTTTAATGTCTTCTTGGGTATAAAAGCCACCATAATTTCGAGGTTCATCAGCCGTTGGCGGAATAAAATCGCCAAATGATCCCACTCGGTTTACGCGCCAAGCCCCAACTTCGGTGAGTCTTGGTAATCCTTTGATTTCAATTCTCCACCCCTCATCGTCGGTTAAATGAAGGTGCAAAATGTTATATTTATACCGCACCATTGCATCAATATACTGCTTTACTTCTTGCTTGGTAAAAAAGTGGCGAGCAACATCAAACATCAAGCCTCTCCAACCCAATCTCGGATAATCAGTTACTTGAACACAAGGAATAGCCCATTTTATACCTTTCACTTCTTCTTTGCTTTCTATTTCTTTTGGTAACAATTGCATCAAGGTTTGCACACCATAAAACAATCCGGCTGGTTTGTTTGCGGTGATGATCACTTGCTTTAAACCCACAGTTAAATGATACCCCTCACTTCCTAGAATAGGATCAATTTTATCATTAATTATTAATTTAAAAGTAGCAATGGGCGATGGTGTGTGTATTACACTTACAAAATGCCCTGTTGGTATAGTCAACCGCTGTTGTAAAAAGGCAACAGTTTGTTTTAGTTCAGGGGATTTATTAGCTAGAATTACAATATTCGTAGGTAAAATAAAATGCCCTGTTTGTTTTATAAGGGTAACCGGTTCAGGAATAATAGCAATTTCTTGTAGCACTACCGGTAAGCCTGATTCCATAGAACTTAGGTTTTCTACATCACCCTCGGCAGTTTGGGCTAGACTATGAAGTGTAAGTAAGCAAAATACGATAGCTAAAATTCGTTTCATGAGCAAAGGGGATTTATTTCTAATTAAATGGCAATTTATCAATTATTTTCGAATGGCATATACCATTTCATCGTATACCGTTCCATTTTTATAGTAGGTGCCTTTAAATTCACCTTCAAGTTTAAAACCTGCTTTTTCCAATACGCGTTGCGATTTATAATTGGTGTCAAATGTTCTGGCATAAATTCGGGTAATGTCAAACATTTTGAAACCATAGCTAACCATTTCTTTTATGGCTAAAGGCACTATTCCGTTTCCCCAAAATGGCTCAGCTAACCAATAGCCCATTTCAGCATTTTTGCAGTATAAATCTAGCTGCGGATGCACGCCAATGGAGCCAGCAACTTCTCCATCTATTACAATTGCAAAAATTTCGATGGGAGAGGCAGATAGGGCTAGGTTGATAAATGCTATTCCGTCGCTCTGCGTATAAGGAAAATTAAATTTATTACTTAAGTTTTTAGAGATATTGTAGTTGTTAGCATATTTAACCAAGCAGGCTAAATCGCTATGTTGAAAGGGGCGGAGTTCGAATTGCATTAATTTGCCTCCTTCATAAACTTTATAATCCCTTTCATATAGGTTTGTTGGTCATCATAAAAACTCATATGGCTTCCTTTCGGACAATATAAATAGCTTCCATTTTTTAATGCTGAGGCCATCCATTCCATGTGTTTAGGATCCATAGTATCGTACTGAGCGCCCACCGTTAATGTGGGGATCGTAATATTTTTTAACTGAGCAGAAACATCCCAATTAAGAAGTTTACCGGATACGCCAAATTCACTTGGCCCTTGCATGGTAACGTATAAAGATTGATTCATTTTGCTAAAGGAGCGATTAATTGGCTCTGGCCATTGATCTAAAGGAATACGGCAAATGTGCTTCACATAAAAATTAGGCATTAATAAACTCATGTATTCTGGATTTGCATAATCATTATTTGCCTCTATTGTTCTTATTTTTTTAAGGACAATTGGGTCCATTTGTTTTGCTAAAACCTCATCAGCATATTTGCCATACGCAGGAATGCTGCTCATCATATTGCTAATGATCATTCCTTTCATATTTTTCTGATATTTTAATGCGTATTGCATTGCTAATATGCCACCCCATGAATGCCCTAACAGATAAAAATTATCTTTATCTAATTTAAGTGCTTGGCGCACCTGTTCAACTTCTTCAACATATCTATCCAGATCCCAAATGGGAGTGTCTTTAGGATTATCAGAATTGCCACAGCCCAGTTGATCGTAATAGATAAATTCTATGCCCTCTTTAGGTAAAAAATTTTCCATGCATTCGAAATATTCATGCGTTGCACCTGGTCCGCCGTTCAAAAGCAAAACTTTTATTTGTGGATTATTACCAATTCGCTTGGTCCAAACATTAAATTTTCCTTTCGGGGTTTGGATGGGGATAATTTTTACGCCACCTGTTAGCACGCCTGTATCTGGCGAATCAAAGTAAGTAGGATGTGCACTATTCCATAGTGAAGGCAAGGAAGCAACTCCTCTTATCCGTTTACCCTCGCAGGAAATAAATAGCGTAAAAATAGTAAATGTTAAAACCCAAATAACGTTTTTAAAGTTCATGATTGGAAGAGATTAAACTTGAAGATAGCAACAAACTATTTAAGCACATCTAAAACCCTAAACAATTTTTTGCTAATCCCCGATCCATTGTAGTTATTAATATTAATTACCGCGATATACTTATTTCCGTTAGCTGCGGTATAATATCCGGCGTAAGCCGAAACATCGTTAATACTTCCACTTTTTAATTTCATGCCGTTGTTTTCTGGAAAAGAATTTAAGTAATCGAAAAACCATTCTTCTTTTTGAGCTTGAAATAAAACAGAAGCCATAGCCATAGTGGTTACGCGTGTGCCGGGCGAAAGTCCGCTGCCATCTAAAATATTCAATGCATTTTTATCAATGCCTTTTGTTGCCCAAAAGTTAATTTCAGCGGCTGCACCAGTTCGAGTGGATGTGGCTTTTCCGCTTTTCCAAGCAATGGTTTTTAATAATTGCTCGCCATATAGGTTCACGCTCTTTTTATTAAACCAATATACAATCTCGCTTAAAGAAGGGGATGTTATCGTTGAAAGCTTTTGGGTGATGGTAGGTAGTAATGACCCCTCTAAACTAAGTTTTCGAGCTGTAGTTGGTGCTTTCGTGACTGCAATATTTAACCGATTTAAGGTGTCTTGCAATCGATAAGCCACATCAAAGGCTGGATCTGGCAGGGCCAATGAAATGCCAACCTTGCCTATTCCTAAGCCCCAGGTGCCGCGCAAATAGGCTAGTGAGCCGTATGGTGGTAAATAGCCATATGCATTGTCGCCCGAGCCCAAAGGCCCTGTTTTAAGCTCGTTAACTACCTGCAAATAGGGCATTGCAGGAACAATTTCTTTTAAATTAACTTCTGAACCAGCTGCACTTCCAGGTTTAAGGTGAACATCGAATTGGTTTTCGCGCCAAGTAAGCGATGAAGTTCCCGCACCATAATAATTGCCCATGTCTTGCCAAATCCATCCTTCGGGCATGGTTTGCGTGCCAAATAAGCTATCATCACCAATTACATTTCCTTCAATTTTTTTAATTCCTGCCGCTTTGATGGCATTTACCCATTGCGTTAAAATTATATTTTCTTTACTTTGTTCGTAGCGCCAAGAACCTAATGTTGGGTCGCCGCCGCCATTGATGATTAAATCTCCTTGCAAAGTGCCATCGGTGGTAATCTTTCCACTATAGCCCAAAGTGGTTTGATAACGAAAATCTTTTCCTAAAACACTAAATGCAGTTGCCGATGTTATCACTTTTAGCGTCGAAGCCGTTGCTAAGCCTATATTTTCATTTTTTGCAAAAATCACAGCACCCGTTTTTGCATCTAATAAACATAGTGAGGTAATGGCATATTTAGCTTGCTCATCGGCAATTAAATTTTGATAAGCCTGTTCTAGTTTTGCAATTGGAAATTGAGCAAAACAAGTTTGAGCAAGAAATAAAAGGAGGATAGAGATTTTTATTAGTTTCATTATCATTCTATTAAATATAATGGTTGTGCAGTAAAATTAAACTAATCTAAAGTTATTTAGTTTTTCAACATCAAGAAATTAAGATTATTAAGGGAAATAGTCTTAAATTTTCTTAATTTCTTAATGGTTTAAAAAAAACATAAAAAAAGTGATGCTGTTCACATCACTTTGAATTTATAAGATTTTTTATGTTAAACTAACTCTTTCCTTACCAAATATTCAGCAATTTGCACCGCATTAGTAGCAGCCCCTTTGCGTAAGTTATCAGCGACAATCCACATGTTCAAGGTATTTGGCATCGATTCGTCTCTACGAATACGACCTACAAATACTTCGTCCTTTTCATGGGCATCTTTTGGCATTGGATATTTTAGGTTCGCAATATCATCAACTACAATAATTCCTTCGGTTTTTTCTAACAATGCAGTTACTTCAGCAAGATCAAATTCATTTTCAAACTCGATGTTTACCGATTCCGAGTGGCCGCCCATTACTGGAATACGAACCGTAGTTGCAGTTAAACGGATACTATCATCTCCCATAATTTTACGGGTTTCATTGATCATTTTCATCTCCTCTTTGGTGTATCCATTTTCGGTAAATACATCAATTTGAGGGATTACATTTAAATCAATCTGATAAGGATAAGCCATAGGGCCATCGTAAATGCCATTACGCTCGTTCATCATCTGATCAACCGCTTTTACGCCCGTTCCAGTTACCGATTGATAAGTGGATACTACTACACGTTTAATGCGATAAGCATCATGTAAAGGTTTTAAAGCTACCACCATTTGGATGGTCGAACAATTTGGATTAGCAATAATTTTATCTTCGATAGACAAGGTAGAGGCATTCACTTCAGGTACGATTAAAGGAACTTTTGGGTCCATCCGCCATGCTGATGAGTTATCAATTACCGTTGTACCTGCTTCTTTAAAACGGGGAGCATGTTCAAGTGAAGTACTTCCACCTGCCGAGAATAAAGCAATTTCTGGACGCATACCTATTGCAGTGTCCATGCTAACAATTGGAAACTGTTTACCCTTAAACGTGATTAACTTACCAACACTCTTTTCGGAGGCAACTGGAATTAATTCGGTTAATGGGAAATTTCTTTCTTCCAATACTTTTAACATTACGGTACCTACCAACCCGGTGGCACCTACTACTGCAACTTTCATTTGCTTTTTGAATTTTAGTATATTAAGTTAATTCTTAATACCTACCAAAGATGAGAAAAACTTTACTTTTTTTACTGCTATTGAGTGTTAAACTTACATTTGGGCAGTTGCGCGACAACTTTAATGATGGTAATTTTACGACTAACCCTATTTGGAGCGGACAAACATCGCTATTTTCCGTTAACACTGCCAAGCAATTGAAATCATCTTTGTCGTCTGTTTCACAAGCGATTAGCTTAGTTACGCCTAGTGTTTTAGCTTTAAATGTAGGTTGGGAATTCTCCGTCCAGCTTAATTTTGATCCCTCGACGACAAATTTTACAAGAATTTATTTAATTGCTGATAAGGAAGATTTGAAAGGCAGTTTAAATGGGTATTTTATCCAGATTGGTGAAAGTGGAAGCGCAGATAGCTACGATTTATATAAACAAACAGGCAATTCGACAAGTAAAATTATCGACGGTTTGCCAAAAAATAGGGGCAATATTAATTTTTTATCCACAAAATTACGGGTAACCAGAGATGATTTGGGTAAATGGGATTTGTATATTTCTTTAGATGATGGTGCTAATTACACGTTAGAGGGAAGCGTTACGGATAAAACCTTTACAGGCACAAGCTGGTTCGGTGTATACTGCAAATATACAGCTACTCGTTCGGATGGTTTTGTATTCGATGATTTCAATGTAGAAGAATTGGTGGTTGATATTACTCCTCCTCAACTGGTGCAGATTAAAGTGATTGATAATTTTAATATAGAGGCCACATTTTCGGAAGCATTAGCAATTAATTCGGCCTTGATGGTAAATAATTATGTAGTTAAAGAACGCAACGAAAACCCCATTTCTATAATTTCAACTGCTTTGTTAAATGTAGTTATACTAAATTTTGTTCGCTCTTTTAATTCGGGTAGTTATTCATTATTGGTAAATGGTGTTAAGGATTTAAAGGGAAATAGTGCTAACAATGTTGAGGCCAGTACATTTTATATTCAACCCTACACCGCTTTAAAGGGCGATTTGGTGATCAATGAAATTTTTGCAGATCCATCGCCACCCATTGATTTACCCACGGTAGAGTTTGTTGAGCTTTGGAACACGACTAACAACTATATACTATTGAGAGATTGGAAATTCAAAGATTTAACGTCAACACATACCTTTTTAGGAGATACACTTGCGCCTAATGGATTTGTAATTTTGTGCGCAACGGCGGATGTAAACCTTTTTAGAATTTTCGGTAAAACGATAGGGCTTTCGGTTTGGCCAACCTTAAATAATGATAAAGATAAGCTGAGTTTGATTGATGCCGAGCAAACCTTAATTGACGAGGTTTTTTATACTGATAATTGGTACAAGGATGCTGAAAAGAAAAATGGAGGCTATAGCTTAGAATTAATTGACCCTAAAAATAAGTGTGTAGGCATACAAAATTGGCAAGCCAGTAACCATAGCATTGGAGGTACGCCAGGAACTGAAAATTCTGTTTATCAATTACAAATAAACTCAATACCTCCTAAAATACTTACGGCTTCAATACTAGATGAAACCACGATAAGGATAGAGTTTAATAAAGCTATAGATAGCATAAGCGGAGTATTAATTGATAACTATAGCTTAAATAATGGAATAGGCAAGCCTTTAACTGCTACTCCACTCGCTCCGAATTTTACAACTGTGTTACTTAAGCTCTCCACAGCCTTAGTTAAGGGTATCGAACATACGGTTATCGTAAATAACATCACAGACTGTGCTGGGAATTTAATAGACAGTACTATAAACACAGTTAAGCTTTTTATTGCCAAGGATATCGGGAAATCTGATATTTTAATTAGCGAGATCTTAGTGAATCCGAAATCTGGAGGGGTAGATTTTATTGAAATTTATAATGCTACAGACCATGTTTTGGATTTGTCGACTTTAAACTTGGCCAATATCGATGTAACGGGAAATTTCGCTAGCATCAAAACGATAAGTACCACAACTGCTTATATTCCAAGTAAAGCCTTCTGGGTGCTAACTGGTGATATTGACATTATTAGGAAGCATTACGAAGTGAAAAACGCAACTCACTTTACAAAAATGCCATCATTGCCCATATATAACAATGATAAAGGTTCGGTGATTTTGTTGGGTACTCAGGGAGTGGTTGATCGATTTGATTATCATGAAAAAATGCATTTTCCTTTGTTGCAAATTGCAAAAGGTGTATCGTTAGAGCGTATTTCTTTTCAAAAAGCTACGAATGAGAAAAATAATTTTAGGTCGGCCGCCCAAGCGAGTGGTTTTGCAACGCCGACTTATAAAAATTCTCAGGGCGAAAGCTTAGGTGTCACAAACCAAATTTGGTTAAGCGCTACAGTATTTTCTCCAGATGGAGATGGCATTGAGGATGTTTTACAGGTAAATTACCAACTTGTTGACCAAGATTACTTAGCGAATGTTACCATTTACAACGATAAGGGATTACCAGTTAAAAGAATGCTTAGGAATAATAGCATTCCCAAAATAGGTTATTTTGTTTGGGATGGGTTAAATGATGCTGGAACTTTAAATAAAGTAGGGATTTATATCATTAGGTTTGTGGTTTTTGCCTTGAATGGAAAAACACTTCATTTTGAGAAGACCTGTGTATTGGCTACAAGACTCAATTGATTACTAAATGGAGTATCTGGAATTTCTTAAACAATACTTGAAAATGATTGTTATTTTTGAAAAGATACATGATGAACAATAGAAAATTAGTTGAAAAATTTCTTTCACAAAAATCAAATAAAAGTGACGTATACGTAGCAGTAGCGCTTGTTGCCGGTTTAGCTGCAGGTGCTGTTGTTAGTATTTTATTTGCTCCAAAAAAGGGATCAAATGTACGCAAGAATATAACAGACATTTATACATCCTTTAAGGACAGAATTTTAGGTTACCCTGATCTACAAGAATCTGCCCTTCTACCAGACGTGCCACATTTTATACATCATATTGAAAAAAAGCGAAAGTCAGATGTTAAGGACTTAATTAGTGAAGCACATTTGGATGGTCATCATCCCTCCTAATCCTTATAAAAGCTCATTCTTAACATAATCAAAACTCGTTTTGATAGATCCTAATTCATTTGGCTTATAGTTAAACTCATGCTCAACGAAATAATGTTTTACACCAGCTAGTTTTGTTTCGGCAAATATCGACTTAAAATTAACTGCTCCCTGACCAATTTCAGTATTTATAGCATTATTCTTCTTGTCCATATCTTTAATGTGCCACATGGTAAATCGTTTAGGATGGGCTTTAAATAATACCAATGGATCCACTCCTGATCTGACCACCCAGTATAAATCCATCTCAAAATCTACCAAACTCTTATCGGTTTCATTGAGCATAATTTCATAGCCAGTAGTATTTCCGAATTTAGTAAACTCAAAATCGTGGTTATGATACGCTAATCTTAAACCAGAAGACTTACAAAGGCTGGCAGCTTTGTTTAATTTACTGGCAATTTTTTTATAATCGTCTGCTGTTTTTCTAATATTTGCTCCTAAATAAGGAACAGTAATGTATTTGCTTCCAAGCACATTTGCAGCACCAATATAAGATTTTAGTTCCTCCATACCATTGCTTTTATTATTGATAAAACCATCCATATCAAAATGGCCGCTAGGCGATTTTAGGCCATTTTCCTTTAATAAACTGGCAAAGGCCTTCGCATCTAATCCCCAAAAACCATCTTTTTTAGAATAGCCATAGGTTTCTACTTCTTTATAGCCAATAGCTGCAACTTTTTCAATTATGCTGGTGATATCTTTGCCAATAATGTCGCGTAAGCTATATAACTGTAAACCAATTGCAGGTTTAGCAGAACCCATACTGGATGCAAAAGATGGAAGTAAGGTCGCTCCAGCAGCTAATAGGCCTGTATGCTTGATAAAATTTCTTCTAGTAGTCATAATTGAAAATAAGTTAAGCTGTTGATTATTTGTTTTCAGGCCTCGTTTTATCGTTGAAGAATAATGCAAATAAAAGAAATACTATAAATGCAATTCCTGCTGGAATAATCCAAATCATTTTCCAGTTCATTGTACCATCTGCTCCTTTATAGGTGTCTGAAATTAAGCCTGCAACTTCAAATCCAATTAGCATGCCAACCCCATAGGTTGCTAAAGTAATTAATCCTTGAGCTGAGCTTTTAAATTTCTCACCAGCTTTCGAATTTGTATAAATCTGACCGGATACGAAGAAAAAATCATAACAAATTCCATGGAGTGCAATACCTAAAATAAGTAAGAAACTAAATTCGCCAGCATTTCCATAAGCGAAAAATGCATAACGAACGGCCCATGCCAACATGCCTACTAAAATTGTTCTTTTAAAACCGAATTTTTTAAAGAAAATTGGTAAGAACAAGAGGAACAATACCTCCGAAACTTGACCAATGGTCATCTTTCCAGTCGGATTATCAACGCCAATGGTAGATAAAAATAAGTTAGCATTTTGGTAATAGAATGCCAATGGAATACAGATTAAAATAGAAGAAACAAAGAAAATTAAAAAATTTCTATCCTTTAAAAGTTTCAATGCGTCTAAACCCAAAAGCTCAGAAATGCTTACTTTTTCGCCAGTAGTTGCTTTAGGGGGTGTTTTTGGCAATAGGAAGCTAAATAATCCTAAAACTAAAGAAGCTATCCCAGCCATTAGGAAGGTGTTTTTTAACAATCCTGTAATGGTCGACTCTTTTGAGTCCCAATGAAAATAAAAACTAATCAATAAGCCCGCAGCAATCCATCCTATGGTTCCCCAAATTCTTATCGTAGAAAATTCTTTCTCAGGATCATTCATTTGATTAAAAGAAACCGAATTTACAAGTGCTAAGGTTGGCATGTATAAAACCATATAGCCAAAAACATAAGGATAAAATACCGTTATATCTGTTGCATTATACATTTGAAACATTAAAACGGCACCAATGATATGTAAAAATCCGAGGATTTTTTCTGCGTTGAAATAACGATCGGCAATAAGGCCAATGATAAAAGGTGCTATAATGGCTCCCCAGGATTGAGTTGAGAAAACAGATGCAGTTTGCGCACCTGAGGCTGTTAAATTTACAGCTAAAAATGTTCCTAGGGTTACAAACCATGATCCCCAAATAAAAAATTCTAGGAACATCATTAATGAAAGTTTAATTCGGATGGTTGAGTTCATACTATAGTTCTTTAATGGTTATGTTTTTATACCACACTTCGTCGCCATGATCTTGAAGTGCAATTTTACCAGTTTTATAAGTTCCGAAACCCTGCCATTTAGCAAATTTACTTCCTGCAATTAATGTTTTCCAATTATCGTCCCAAACGGTAGTTTGTACTACTTTTATTCCATTTAAAATCAAAGTTAAATTTCCATTATCACTAATGATTTCTGCTTTATTCCACTCGCCCACAGCCCTTACAGGCTCTGTAGTACTTTTAACCATATCATACAAATCGCCTGCTCTATGTTTTGTAATTTTACCATCAGGGTGGCCATCATTATCTATCACCTGCATTTCGGGCCCTGTTAAATACGTTTGCCCATATTTTGGGTCTTCGTGCACATAAAAAATAATTCCACTATTTGCCTTTGGCGCAACTTTCCATTCCAATTTTAAATGGAAATCGCCGTATTCTTTGTCTGTTACCAAATCGCCACCACCAGTTTTACCTTTTTTAGTAGGGCTCATATGTATCGCGCCATCTTCAATATCCCATGCACTGCCCACCGTGGTTTTGTTGTAAGTATGCCAGCCAGTTGTTGTTTTGCCATCAAATAGCTTGACAAATCCTTTTTGTTTTTTTGTTGATTGTGCTGAAGTTCCACACCCCATTACAATTAGTACAATTGCAGGTAATAAGTATTGTTTCATTTTATTTAAATATTAATTTATAAACCTAAAGTCCAGCCTTTACGATATTCTCTTTTTACAAATTGATTTACTTCATCGAGATTAGTTATTTTCATTTGATCATTATCCCACAACAGTTTTTTATACCTTCCTGGGAAAATTGTTTTTCCGTTGCTATCTTTTTGCATAAGATCAGCACCACGTATGGCTAAATTAGCCATTAATAAGGCTTCGGTTAGTGGGCCAGCAATTTCAAATGGTGAACTTACCTCATGCTTTCCATAGCCTGCAATTGCAGCTTCCACCCACTGGGTATAATGCCCACTAGCCTCACCTTTTACACGAGCAAATCTCTCAGCTACTTTAATGTCAGCATTTTTTGATAAAGGAAGTAAACGAGGATTGGCACTATAGGTGCTACTCATCATTTTCCCTTTGGTTCCGATGAATAGGGTTCCATTACCACCATCGCCAAAAGTTTCATTCGCTTGTAATTCAGCGGGTCTTTCAGGCTGTATGCCACCATCCATCCAATGCACTACTACTTCTCCTTTGGTTTTATTGGTTTTTGGGAATTTTAAAGTTACATGGCTAGAAGGTGGGCAACTATCTGGAAAATAACC
This sequence comes from Pedobacter sp., assembly GCA_014377775.1. Lineage (GTDB taxonomy): Bacteria > Bacteroidota > Bacteroidia > Sphingobacteriales > Sphingobacteriaceae > Pedobacter. The sequence goes on from JACMOW010000127.1 coordinate 23,515, forward strand.
TCTTTTAAACTCATCAATATATACCGAACCTACACTAGCTTCAACTTCTGTAGCGTATTTTAAATTCAGCACACTAAATGGAGCTTCCAATAAGTGGCAACCCATATCGCCTAGTGCACCAGTTCCATAATCCCACCAGCCTCGCCAGTTAAAGGGTACCAGTTTGTTAACGTAATCTTTAAACGGAGCTGTTCCCAACCATAAATCCCAATCTAGTTCAGTAGGCACTTCTGCTTTATTAGCTGACCATGGAATACCTTGGGGCCAAACCGGTCTGTCGGTCCATGCGTAAACAGTATGTACATCACCAATTAAACCTGCATCATACCACTCTTTCATGAGTCGAGGGCCATTATTCGATGCACCTTGATTACCCATCTGTGTAACCACCTTATATTTTTTTGCAGCAGCTGTTAATGCACGCGCCTCGAAAATATCATGCGCTAATGGCTTTTGAACATATACATGTTTACCCAATTGCATGGCTGCCATGGCTTGCACAGCATGATTATGATCCGGGGTTGAAACTGAAACAGCATCGAAATTCTTATGCTCTTTATCGTACATTTCTCGCCAATCTTTATAAAATTTTGCTTTCGGGAAAGCTTTCACGCTATCTACAGCCCTACGTGTATCTACATCACAAAGGAAGCCAATATCGGCCTTTCCGCTTTGTGCAAAAGCCGCAATGTCGCTTTTCCCTTTTCCCCCAGCACCAACACCCGCTACAATTAATCTGTCACTCGGGGCTAAAAAGCCTTTTCCTCCTAAAACATGGCGTGGAACAATCATAAATGAAGCAGTAGCAAGGGCTCCAGTTTTAAGGAAATCACGTCTACTATTTGTTGCTATTTCTTTTTTTAAGTCATTCATTTGATTTTTATTAGAATTATTTTTTTAACGATAGGATGTAGGTAACCATTTGTTTCGCATCTTCTTGCGTAATTTTTGCATGCGGTGTCATGGGTACTGTTCCCCAAACACCCTTGCCTCCATTAATAATTTTATCTGCCAATAAATTAATATTCTCCTCATTAGAAGGGTATTTTTCGGCAATTGCTTGAAAAGCAGGTCCAATTAATTTATTTTCTTTGTGGTGGCAACCTACGCAATCTGCTTTTGCAATTAACAATTCGCCACCTGTTTTAGCAGGCACCTCAGGGGTGGAGGTAACAGTGGTTGCACTTGTATCGGTAGAATCGGTTGAGCCCCCACAGGCAACTAATATTAAAGTAAATGCGCTTAAAAGTAAAAGTGTTTTTTTCATTTGTAATTATTTATAGTCCTAGTATTTTTTTATTAAGGTTGCTATCTTTCCCCGCAGAAGCAAAATCGTCGAAAGCCTTTTTGGTTACTGGAATAATATGGTTTTTGATAAATTCGACACCTTCTCTTGCCCCAGTTTCAGAATCTTTAATACAGCATTCCCATTCCATAACGGCCCAACCTTTATAATCGTATTGGGTTAATTTACTGAATATGCGTTTAAAATCTACTTGTCCATCACCCAAAGAGCGATATCGCCCTGCACGATTTGCCCAACTTTGGTAGCCGCCAAATGTTCCTTGTTTGCCTGTAGGATTAAATTCAGCATCTTTTACATGAAAGGCTTTAATTTTTTCGTGATAAAAATCAATGTATTGGATATAATCAAGTTGTTGTAAAACAAAATGCGAAGGATCGTAAAGTAAACATGCTCTTGAGTGATGATTCACTTTATCTAAGAACATTTCATAAGTTTCGCCATCAAAAAGGTCTTCGCCAGGATGAATTTCATAACAAACATCAACCCCACAATTATCAAATTCGTTCAAAATAGGTAACCATCGTTTGGCTAGCTCTGTAAATCCCTCCTCCACCAAGCCTTCTGGTCGCTGTGGCCAAGGATGAAAGGTGTGCCAAAGGAGCGATCCGCTAAAGGTAGCATGCGCATTTAACCCTAAGTTTAGTGAAGCTTTTGCTGCGTATTTAAGTTGTTGAACTGCCCAAGCTGTCCGTGCAATGGGATTATTTTTTACTTCATCAGCCGCAAAGGCATCGAATAGTTTATCGTAAGCTGGATTTACTGCCACCAGCTGACCTTGTAAATGGGTAGAAAGCTCGGTAATTACTAAGCCATAAGAAGCTACTTTACCCTTTAATTCATCGGCGTATATTTTGCTTTCGGCAGCGAGTTTGAGATCAATAAATCGAGCATCGAGCGTTGGCATTTGTATGCCTTTAAATCCTAAATCAGCGGCCCATTTACAAATGCCATCCAATGTATTAAATGGGGCTTCATCTCCAATAAATTGGGCTAAAAATAGGGCTGGTCCTTGGATTGTTGTCATTATTTTAAATTTTAAAATCGAACCATTTTTGGTCAGATTTGCTAGAGGCCACTACATTTTCTATAAAGGCCATTCCACGAATTCCGTCTATTGCAGTGGGGAAATCGAGCATTTCTGCTGAAGGTTCTATTCCTTCTTGTTTTGCTGCCAATGTTAAGGCAAAATTCTTATAAATATTAGCAAAGGCCTCTAAGTATCCTTCGGGGTGACCAGAAGGCGTTCGTGTATTGAATTTTGCAATGTCGGTTACATAACCATTTCCTGTTCTGTAGATTTGTGATGGTTGATCTAGCCATTTTACAATTAGGGTATTGGGCTCCATTTGATGCCATTCTATTCCGCCTTTTTCTCCATAAACACGAATTTTAATTGCATTTTCTTCGCCAGCGGCAATTTGAGAGGCCATTAATATGCCATTTGCACCATTATTAAATTTTAACAATACATTGCCATCATCATCTAGTAAACGACCGTCGACCACAATATTTAAATCTGCACAAATTTTGGTAATCTGCAGGCCAGAAATGTATTCGGCTAAATGTGCGGCATGGGTTCCAACATCGGCCATGCAACCACTTATCCCACTTTTAGCTGGATCGGCCCGCCAAGCTGCTTGTTTATTGTCACTACGTGCAGGTAAACTTAACCAGCCTTGTGGGTATTCTACACAAACTTTTCTGATTTTGCCTAAAGCATCATCCTTAATCATTCGTTTAGCCTGTTTAACCATTGGATAACCTGAATAGGTATGAGTTAAACAGATTAAAAGGCCTGTCTCATCTGCTTTTGCTTTTAAGGCTTTCGCCTCTGCTAAACTAAATGTAATCGGTTTGTCGATTAATACATGAAATCCATGCGTTAATGCGAGCATTGCGGGTTCAAAATGAAGGTGATTTGGGGTAACGATGCTCACAAAATGCATTCTTTCAGAGGCAGGTAGCTTGCTTTCCGAAATCATCATTTCTTCATAATTAGTATATATGCGTTCATCAGGTAAAAATAAATCTTTACCTGAAGTTTTTGCATTTTCGGTATTGGCACTTAAGGCACCACAGCATAGCTCGATTAAGCCATCAAGGTTTGCTGCCATGCGGTGGACAGCACCAATAAAGGCCTGTTTTCCGCCACCTACCATTCCCATTCTTATTTTTTCTTTCATATTTTTTTCAGAGGAAAGCCTTTCTGTTTTAAGCTTTGGACTCTTTTATAAGTTTCCTTTTTTCAATTCATTAACAGCAAAATCGCAAGCTCTAGCTGTTAAAGCCATATAGGTTAATGAAGGATTCTGACAAGCGGCAGAAGGCATACAAGAACCATCGGTTACAAATACATTTTTTACCTCATGCATTTGGTTCCATTGATTAAGAACAGATGTTTTTGGATCTCTGCCCATTCTTGCCGTACCCATTTCGTGAATAGCCATGCCTGGTGTGGAACCATTGTCAAATGTTTTAACATCTTTTAATCCTGCTAGTTCTAACATTTCGGCTGCATCGTTCATCATGTCTACACGCATTTTTGCTTCATTGTCTTTAAATTCACAGTCGATTGCCAATACAGGTTGCCCCCATTTATCTTTTTTGGTTTTATCGATATACACTCGATTTTCATGATACGGTAATGATTCTCCAAAGCCACCCAATCCCATGTTCCAGCTACCCGGTACAGACATCAGGTCTTTTATATCACCACCAAAGGCTAGCTCGGAAACTTCTTCATGCCAATTGCCTCTGCTTGCTCCACCTTGATAACCAAAGCCGCGTACATAATCACGTTTATCATTGCCAATATTTCTGTAGCGGGGGATATAAATTCCATTTGCTCTTTTTCCAAAGGTATATTTATCTTCAAAACCTTCGGCTTTACCATTTGCTCCACAACGGAAATGGTGATCCATAAGGTTATGACCTAATTCGCCACTTGCATTCCCCAAGCCATTAGGGTGTTCGGCAGAGGTAGAGTTTAAAAGTAAAAAAGTACTCCCCAAAGTAGAGCCGTTTACAAAAACAATTTTTGCGAAGTATTCAATTACTTCTTTGGTTTCTGAATCGATTATTCTTACACCTTTCGCTTTTTGCGTTTCTTTGTCGTATATAATTTCATTTACCAATGAAAATGGTCTTAACGTTAAATTTCCCGTTGCTTCTGCGGCAGGTAGGGTAGACGATTGCGTGCTAAAATAGGCGCCAAATGGACAACCACGACTGCATAAATTCCGGTATTGGCAAATTCCTCTTCCACCATGTTCAACGGTTAGGTTGGCTACCCTGCCGATTGTCATAATTCGACTTCTTTTGTAATGTTCTTCAATTCGTTTCTTAACGGATTTTTCTACACAGTTCATGTCCATTGGCGGTAAATACTTCCCATCAGGAAGGGATGGAAAATTATCTACTGAGCCACTAATTCCTGCAAATTTTTCTACGTAATCGTACCATGGAGAAATATCTTTATAACGAATTGGCCAATCTGCGCCATGTCCGTCCTTCAAATTTTCTTCAAAGTTTAGGTCGCCCAAGCGGTAACTTTGACGGCCCCACATTAGCGATTTTCCACCCACATGAAAACCTCTGTACCAATCAAATCTTTTTACTTCAGTATACGGGCATTCTTTATCATCCACCCAAAAACTTTCGTTAAACTCGGTGTACGGGTAATCTCTTTTTTGTACAGGGTGAGAATCTTTTTGTGCTTCCGTTAACCTGCCTCTGTGTTCAAACTCCCATGGCTTTTTCATCGCCGTAGTATAGTCTTTTATGTGTTCAATGTTTCTGCCACGTTCTAGCATCAAAACTTTTAAACCTTTTTCTGTTAATTCTTTCGCTGCCCATCCACCACTTATTCCCGATCCAACTACAATGGCATCATATGTATTTTGCGCGTCTGCTTTTAAATTTAAGTTCATTTTAAATGGATAATAGGTTTATGCCCAAACTTTTTGACCTGGCTTAAGATCTACACAGCCATCGTAACGACCCGGAATTTCTACATATTCATTGGCTTTTGTAACGCCAATTTCTGAAGTGAAAAATCCAAGTATGGTTAAATCTCTAGCAATCGCAAAAAACATTGGCTTTGCTTTGTTTGAGTCTTTCATAGGGGCTGCTTTTACTGGACTGGTTTGTACATCAGCAGTTTTATCAGATTCCTTTGTGTTTTCAATCGCTTTTTTCTCGGCTAGGGTTTCATCTTTCAACTTAGTTATTAAACTAATACGTTCATTTACAGATATTTCTAGGAATGATTTGTTATATTCCTTTTTAGCACTAGCTTCTAAGTCTTCCAATCCTTTTACAAAAGCTTTTTGCGCTTCTTGTGGATAACAATCTTTAATCATCATGGTAATAAAAGGCCCAACCGCGGCAGCCTTGGCTCCGGGAGATTTGGCTGTTGTAGGGAGGATAATATCTGCGATTTCAGCAACTAATTTTTCTTGGTCTTCTGAAAATAGCTTTCCACTGTTTTTTCCGGGCTGTGTACAGCTGTCAAATAAGGTAGCGATAGTAGTGGCCGAGAGTGCTCCTCCAATTAAAAAGGCTACACTTTTTACGGCGTCTCTTCTGTCCATAATATTCAGTTTGGTTGTTTTGAAGCAATTAAATTAGGAAAAATATCTTAAGATTAAGAAATTGAAATGAAATAAAGTAACAATAAATTTAAAATATGTGTAAAAAGTACACTTACATGCATTTTTTGAAACTTAAAGTTATTGTAAAAATTATCTTACATTAATAAAACGTTTTAGTAAATTATCATACTGGCTTTCTCATTCATTTTATACCGATGAAAAATTAATGAAGGTCTTATATAAGGTTTGGTGCATTTTTTTAACTTTGCTCAAATTCAATAATGTATGAACGATAAAATATTGGTTTTAGGCTCTAATGGTCAAATTGGTACTGAATTGGTTATCGCCTTGCGTAATGCGTATGGAAATGATAATGTGGTAGCTTGCGACATTCGCAGACCAGATTATGAAACTAAAAATGCAGGTCCTTTCGAATTTGTAAACGTATTGGATAAGGAGATCTTAAAAGAGATTTTTCAGAAGTATAAACCTACACAAGTCTATTTGTTGGCAGCACTTCTGTCGGCAACCGGAGAACAAAACCCAAAATTAGCGTGGGATTTGAACATGAATGGCTTATTGAATGTGCTAGATTTAGCACTGGCTTTTAAAACGGCCAAAGTATATTGGCCGAGTTCCATTGCAGTTTTTGGTCCTAATTCACCAAAAAGTAATACTCCTCAATATTGCACCATGGATCCAAATACGATTTACGGGATTAGTAAATTGGCAGGAGAACGTTGGTGTGAATATTATTACCAGAAGTATAATTTAGATGTTAGAAGTATTCGTTATCCAGGATTAATTAGCTGGAAAGCTGCGCCTGGCGGTGGTACAACGGATTACGCTATCCATATTTTTCATGAAGCCCTAAAAAAGGGAAGCTATGCTTCGTTTTTATCGGCTACAACAGAATTGCCAATGATGTATATGGACGATGCTATTAGAGGTACTATTGAGCTAATGGATGCGCCTGCAGCACAAATTTCTATTCGCTCGAGTTATAATTTTGCTGGAGTAAGCTTTACGCCAGAAGTATTAGCTGCAGAAATACGTAAACATATTCCTGATTTTAAATTAAATTACACGGAGAATGATCCGAGACAAGAAATTGCCAATAGCTGGCCAAGTTCTATCGATGATAATTTAGCACAGAAAGATTGGCATTGGAAACCTACATTTGACTTGTCAAAAATGACAACGGATATGCTTAGCAATTTGAAAAAATAGCAGAGGGCATGGAGTGTGGATCATGGAGGGTTTAAAAAGCAAAAAAGTAGAAATTAACATACTCAATACTATAAAAAATGGGAAGAGCATTCGAGTTCAGAAAAGAAAGAAAATTTAAACGGTGGGCCAAAATGGCTGTTCAGTTTACACGTATAGGTAAGGATATTGTGATGGCGGTTAAGGATTCTGGACCCAATCCAGAAACCAACTCTCGTTTACGTACGGCGATGCAAAATGCGAAGGCTGTAAATATGCCCAAAGATAGGGTAGAAGCAGCAATTAAGCGCGCTTCGGATAAGTCGATGGCCAACTACGAAGAAATAGTTTATGAAGGTTATGCGGCACATGGCGTTGCTGTTTTAATTGAAACGGCTACTGATAATACCAATCGTACGGTAGCGAATGTTAGAAGCTATTTTAATAAAACCAATGGTACTTTAGGTAAAACGGGTTCATTAGATTTTGTTTTTAACCGCAAGTCAATTTTCAGATTTGTGCCTACCGATGACTTAGATTTGGAAGAATTGGAGTTTGAATTAATAGACGCTGGCTTAGAAGAATTATATGTTGAGGCTGATGAAGATGGGAATGATATTGCTGTTGCTCAAGGCCCCTTCGAAAATTTCGGTTCTCTACAAAAGGCCCTAGAAGAAAAGGGAATTGAGTTAAAAAGTTCGAAATTAGAGCGCATTGCACTTTCTCATCATCCAGTTAATGAAGAACAAGCCGTTGATGTTTTAAAACTAATTGATAAATTGGAAGAAGACGATGACGTTCAGGCCGTTTATCATAATATGGCAGAATAATTTCCTCTACACCTCGCAGGTACCTGCGAGGTGTAGTTATTTAAATTGTTGAAAATCATTAAGATTTTTTCTGGGCTTCTTCCTTCGGTTTCCTTAGTTTTATTTCATGATGATAACAACTGCATTGGATGAAGGATGTTTTTACCACATTTATAACCGTGGTAACAATCGAGATGTTCTTTTTAAAGAAAAATCAAACTATCTATATTTCTTGTTATTAATGGAGAAATATGTGCTTCCAGTAGCAGATATTTATGCATATTGCTTATTGAATAACCATTTTCATTTTTTGGTTAAGATTCGTGAAGATTATCAGGATAAAGGCTGCAAGCCACAACAAAATTTTTCGAATTTCTTTAATGCCTATGCTAAATCATTTAATCAAAAAAACCATAGAACTGGGAAACTGTTTGAAGAAAGGTTTAAAAGGAAGAAGGTTGAAGATGATTTTTATTTTACTGAACTCATATATTATATTCATGCAAATCCTCAAAAACACAAATTACTAGCAGATTTTAGGAACTACCAGTACTCTTCTTATTGCGATATCCTCTCTAATAAAAAAACGTTGCTAAAGAGAGAAGAAGTTTTAGCTTGGTTTGGAGGGAAAAAACTATTCGAAGAATCCCATGCAGATAAACAAATTTCTTTAACTGAAGTTTGTTATTTTGAGGATTTATAATAGTTTATTCACTAGACCTCGCAGGTACCTGCGAGGTCTGGTTTTTTGTTTTGCTAAACAACCACGACATTAATTCGGGTTCGGCGAAGGTAGAATCCCAACTGTTGTGGGTTGCTTTTGGGTAAACCGTGAATTTTGGAGTATGACCAACCTTTTTTAAGGCATGATAAACATTATAAGAAAGCTGTGGATTAACAACATCATCAAGCCCCCCATGAAAAATCCATAACGGTATTTTTTTATACTTTTTTACATTTGCTACATTGTCGCCCCCACAAATCGGAAAAGCAGCAGCAAATGTTTTTGGCTTGCGCCTTAAAAGCTCGAAAGTTCCCATCCCGCCCATAGATAAGCCACCTAGATAAATTTTGGTCTGGTCTGCAAATGTTTTTTTTACTAATTCGTCTGTTAAACCGAGTAAAAGAGACATTGCTTTTGTAGGTGCCCCTCCTGTTAAGAAGTTAAAAAATCGCTTGCCGGTTACGGTTTCTATTTCCACATTGGACCAAAAGCTATCCTCTGTACATTGAGGAAAAACCACAATAGCAGAAAATTTCTTCCTGAAATCATCAGTTAAGAACATTTTAGAGCCATGTACCAATTGCTTTTCATTATCACTTCCTCTTTCACCACTTCCATGTAAAAAGAGAACAACAGGATATTTTTTTGCAGCATCGAAATTTTCAGGATATAGAATTCTGTACTTTAACGTATCTGCACCTTTAATAAAATTCTCCTTTTTAAACTTGGATAAATCTTGGGCAAAGGCAGATGTAAGTACTAAAGAAAAGACAAACAAGGAAATAAGCTTCTTCATAATTGTTGTTTTACTAATTTAAAAGTAACCGCTTGTAGGTCGCGTGAGTTTGATCCTACAAATACGTTAAAATCTCCAGGCTCGGCGACAAACTTAAGAGCGCTATTGTAAAACTTCAAGGTTTCTTCGGTAATTGTAAAGGTTACTACTTTACTTTCGCCAGGTTGAAGCATGATTTTACTAAAATCCTTTAATTCTTTAATTGGCCTGGTTATGCTTCCCACCATATCGCGAATGTACAATTGAACTACCTCTGCACCTGCTAATTTGCCAGTATTGGTTACTGTTACATAAGCGGTAAGTTTTTGACCAGCCTTTAACACAGTACTACTTAATTTAAAGTTGCTGTAATCAAAAGTAGTATAACTTAAGCCAAATCCAAATGGGTACAAAGGATCGTTGCTTACATCTAAGTAGTTAGAACGGAATTTTGTAAACCATTTTCCTTCTTCCAACGGTCTACCTGTATTTTTATGTGCATAATACAAAGGTATTTGCCCAATATTTTGAGGGAAAGTAGTACTAAGCTTGCCAGATGGGTTTACCTTGCCAAATAAGACATCAGCAATCGCATCACCAGCTTCACTACCCGGAAACCACACATTTAAAATGGCCGGTATATTTTCTTGTTCCCATTTTAAGGCTAATGGTCGGCCAGTAAATAAAACTAGCACAATAGGCTTACCTGTTTTAGCCAGTTCCTTTAATAGATTTTTTTGAGTTTGAGGAAGTTCAATGTTGGTTACACTGCTGCTTTCACCACTAAATTCAGAGCTTTCTCCCATTACCGCCACTATCACGTCTGATTTTTTTGCAACGTCTAATGCTTCTTTAATTAATTCTGCTTCAGGTCGTGGATCGCGTTTATAGCTTTTAGGGTTATGAACATTTACATAACGTTGTTCCAATGTAGAGTCGGCTAAAAAGTTAGACCCTAAGGCAGTTAAAATCTTAGCATTTGCACCCATTGCATTTTTCAGTCCTTGTATAACCGTTACCGATTTATCCATTTCGGCGGCTACGCTCCATGTACCAAACATATTGGCTGTATTATTAACTAGCGGACCAATTAAGCCAATTGTAGTCGATTTTTTTAAGGGCAATATATTATTGTTGTTTTTCAAAAGCACAAAACTTTCTGTAGCTATTTTTCGAGAAATTTGGCGATTTTCGGGTGTAAAAACTTCTTTTTCAGCTCTTGATTCATCGCAAAATTTATAAGGGTCGGTAAATAATCCTAATTTGTATTTGGCCTGAAGAATTAAACGACAAGCGTTATTTATTTGTGCAATAGTAACTTTTTTCTCTGCTAATGATTTTTTTAAGGTCAGTAAGAACCCTTCTCCCACCATATCCATATCAATTCCGGCATTTAAAGCCAGTGCGGAAACGGTTTGTAAATCGCCCATGCCGTGATCAATCATTTCTGGGATGCCTGTGTAATCGGTAACTACAAAGCCTTTAAAGCCCCATTGGTTTCTTAATACTTCGGTCATTAACCACTTGCTACCGGTTGCCGGAATTCCTTCTACTTCATTAAATGAGGCCATAATACTTGCTGCACCTGCATCAACTGCGGCTTTATAGGGTGGTAAATACTCATTATACATTCGAATACGGCTCATGTCTACGGTATTATAATCTCTTCCCGCTTCTGCTGCGCCATAAAGTGCATAATGCTTAACACAGGCTAGGATTTCATTATTGGATTGTAGTTTACCCTGATAACCAGTAACCATTGCCTTTGCAATTTGCGATCCCAGATAAGGATCTTCTCCACTTCCTTCTGATACACGACCCCAGCGTGGATCTCTAGAAATATCGACCATAGGAGAGAAGGTCCAGTTAATCCCACTTGCACTTGCCTCAATTGCTGCAATACGAGCTGATTTTTTAATCGCTTCCATATCCCAAGTACAACTTAAACCCAATGGAATTGGGAATACGGTTTGGTAGCCATGAATAACATCCATTCCGAACAATAGCGGAATTTTTAAACGTGTATTTTCGACGGCTATTTTTTGAACGGCTTTTATTTTATCAACTCCCTTTATATTAAATAAACCACCCACTTGGCCCGCCTTAATTTGCTTGCCGATGTTTGAACTATTTGCCATACCAGTGGTAATATCGCCCGAAACGGGTAAATTTAACTGGCCAATTTTTTCGTCAGTGGTCATCTTTGCCATCAAGCTGCTAATAAATGAATCCATCTTCTGCTGTGCGAAACTAATACTAGTGCTAAGGGCTATAATTAATACTAAGGAACTGATTTTTTTCATGTTTATATTTTTATTTCTTTAAAGCTGGACTTTCAAATCCTAATTTTATTAACCCCGATTTTACCTCTGGGCAACTCATAAAAAGCTTCCATAACAAACCCGTTCTGCCATTTTCAATCATCACTACTATCGGGCCTTGATCAATACCCAAATAGCGCTTCGGATACCAACTGGCAGTTTCACTATAAGCGTCATAAAACCCGTATTCGCCCCAAACTTTATCGGCCATATCTTCGTATAAATGACGAATCATCTTCATTGATTCATTTGGGGTGTAGGGATAGGATGATAGGGCTGCAGTAGGAGAAATTACGCCTAAATCTTCGGATGGACTATGCCCTGCATAGCCTTTTATTGAATAGCTCGCTGTTAATCCCCACGAATTTTCGCCATATCCCTTATATTTTTTTGGATTTTCTATGCTGTATGCATGATGAATTAGGGTATGATTTTTGGCTTCAGACCAATAATCGGCATAGCGATCTTTTAATCCCTTGGGGTTTAATCCTAAATACGAATATTGAGACCAGAATAAGGGGCCAACACTATTTTTCTGACCGTTATGGGAGAGTTTTATAGGAAAACCATAAGGTTTAATATCGGCATTAATGGCTCCACTTTTTGCCCAACCTTGGTGATAGACTTCGGCAGGGATGGTATGGGTAGGGGAGGAAGCAGCCATGATATACATAATCATACACTCATTAAACCCGGTTACTGGGAAGTTCATTTTCCATCCTATATTGGGCGACCAATGCCAGTAAAGTACATTTTTTCCGCCGTTGCGGTACCAATCCCATTCTATGCCTTTCCAAAGTTTATCTATTTTTGCAGCTAATGCTTGCTCTTTTTCACTGCCATTGGCGAAATACTGCCGAACACAAAGTAAGCCTTGCGCTAAATAAGCGGTCTCCACTAAATCGCCACCATCATCATTTCTTCCAAATGGCTTTACTTTGCCTGTTGGGTAAATCCAATGCGACCATGCGCCATGAAATCGATCTGCTTTCTCTAAGAAATCTACCCCTTTCTTTAAACGTTCATAGCCTTGTTCTCTGGTGATAAATTTCCTTTCGATGGCAACCAGGATAGACATTACGCCGAAACCCGCAGCACCAGTAGCAATTACATCTTTATCGTTTTGGGGATAGATGTTATCACTATGAAAGCGCTCTCTTGCTAAACCGGAAATAGGTTCAGCACCATCCCAAAAGTAGTTGAAGGTTTGTTTTTGCACTAAGGTAAGTAACTGGTTATCGCTTAACTTTTGTTGCGCACTACAACTGCTTAATATTAATAATAAACCAACGGTGTATAATAATTTCATTTGTGTATTCTTTTATAAGTTAGGACTTGTAAATCCTAAATTTTTCATGCCCGTTTTTATTTCGGGAGCACTCATAAATAAATTCCATAATAACTTGCTCCGGTGATTTTCGATCATGATAATGATTGGGCCTTGATCTATTGCTAATGTTGATGTAGCAAACCAGGGATCACTTAGTTTAAATGCGTCTACAAAACCATATTCTTTCCAAATCTTATCCCCTAGCTTGTAATAGAAAAATTTTAATGCAGCCATAGACTCAGCTGGTGTATATGGAAATGAAGATAATGCAGCGGTAGGGGCAATCACGCCTAAATCATTTGTTGGTGAACTTGCAGCATACCCGTTAGGAATATCACTTGCTGTTAAACCCCAACATTCTGCGCTGTAACCAATATTTTTAGCTGGGTTGGCTACACAATAATTGTAATTGATTTGGGTATGCGCTTTTGTTTGTGTTTCGTAATTTGCGTAAGCATCTAAAAGCCCTATTGGATTAATTCCCAAGAAAGAATAATGTGCAAAAAATAAGGGTCCGCCATTTGCACTTCCCAATGGAAGCTGAACACCATAATAAGTATTCCCATTTTTTATCGCTCCATTTTGTGCCCAACCAGAATCATAAACCGATTTCGAGATGTGATAAGTAGGAGAAGCTGCCGCTAATACATAGGTTACCAAGCATTCGTTCCAACCTTTTATGGGTAAATTCAAGTCCCAGTCGTAATTTGGACTCCAATGCCAGTAAAGAATATTGCCGCCGTCTTTTCTAAACCAGGTCCATTCTACGCCATTATAAATAGAACTAATATCGTTTCTTAAATTAGTTTCGGCTAGATCCAAACCAGTGAAATATTGGCGAGCAGTAATTAGCCCTTGCATTAAATAGGAAGTTTCAACCAAATCTGCCCCATTATCTTTTGTGCTAAAGGGTACGGTTGCTCCAGTTACTCCATTTAACCAGTGCGGATAAGCACCGTGATATCTAGTTACGTTATTTTTAAGGAAGCCTACTATTTTTTGCATTCGATCTAAACCTTCTGCTCTAGTAATAAAGTTTCGACTAATGCCAGTTACAATTGCCATGATTCCAAAACCAGAACCACCAGTGGTAACTACGTCTCCAGATGTATTTCTTTCTCTCGCCAGTCCGCTTGTTGGATGTGCAAAATCCCAGAAATATTTAAATGTTTGTCTTTGTACTAAATTTAGCAGTTCATCATCTGTGATACGCATAAATTTATCGGCATCGCTTACTGCTGTAATCAAATTTATACTGATACTTGATTGTAGTTTGTCGCCTGTTTTAGAGAGCAATCCTACATTAACAGTTAAAATATATTTTGTAATGGGTTGTAATGCTGTTGGTATAATTACAACGGTATTATCGTTATTTTCTAAAGATGGTGTAAAGCTAATTGCCTTGCCTAAGGGATCATTAAGCAAGATGTTTTCACCTACAGAGGCTAAATTGATGGGTGTTGAAAAAGTTATTTTTATAACAGGGGCGGTGTTTAGGGCATAATATGTAAAGCCACTGTATATTCCATTTACTTTAAGATCTGCAAATGAATAGGTAGTTGTGATTGGTGTTTTTGGATTTGTAGGAGTTAGCGTATTACTTTTTTTACAGGTGAACAGAACAAGGCAGGATAGTAAGATATAGAAATTGATTTTGTTCATTATGTGGAGTTAAAAAGGATTGCTATTACAGCAACCCTTTAATTTGTATTATTGCCGAATAAGTTGAAGAATTTTATTTTCCTCTGCCTTCTAGTTTTGCCAACGAACTAATTTCAGTATCACTTAGTGCTTTGTTATATATTCTAACTTCATCTAATTGACCAGTTAAGTAACTCGCCCAACCTTGTGAACCTGTACTCGTAGTTAAACTAGGATTAGTTTGAAAATGAACAGTGCCAAATACCATTTTACTTGCATTTTGGAATAATAACGGCCCATTTCCAGCAATTACTTGAGTTGCAATTTTAGAACCATTCACATAAATTTTGTAAGTAGAGGTTATTTGATCATAACTAATCACAATTTGGTTCCATTTATCCCAAGGATTAGTCATAACGTAATTACCTAACCAATTATCTACACCCGCATTATTTACATGAACCTTTAGGTTGCCAGATGTTGACATGCCTCCATTTTCGAAGAATACCGTTAAATTTCCCCAGAAAGCGGATGAATTGGATACATCCACTAAACCGACAATTCCATTTGAATTTAAGGGCATATTCTCCCAACAAGTAAGCGTAAAGCTCTTTAAATTTTGAACCGCCGTTGGTGTATTCGTTGTTACATAGGCATTTAAACCACCTTGTAATGCTTGACCTTTGACACCTCCTGAAAATGAGGTGCCCGTGTTAACGCCCATTGTGCTGGATACGCTATCAATTAAACTTCCATTAAAAGCCCAATAAGCGATCAAACTACTCGGTGCAATTTGTTTTGAGCTTGTATACCCTCCAATATTTAGGGCTGGCGCATAACTGGTCTCATCGAAATCTTTCTGACAAGAAGAAAAGCCGAGCGCTCCAATTGCCAATAGTATAAAATATTTTGTTTTCATCTTTGATTTAAAATTTATACGATTAATAATTTGGATTTTGGGTTAATTTACCAGCACTTTTATCAATTTCTGTTGCTGGGATTGGCCAAACTTCATTTTTCCCAGCTTTCCAGCCCTTGGCACCAAAAACTGCGGTACCACGGCCTTGTCGCACAACATCAAAATAACGATCAGATTCCATTGCCAATTCAACTTGTCTTTCTTTCCAGATGGCTTGGCGGACGGTTTCTTTATCTGTAGAAGTAATATCTGGTAAAACTCCAGCTACACCACCTCTTGCACGAGCTCTTACTCTATTTAATGAAGCTTTTGCAAGAACGATATCATTGGTTTCGTTTGCAGCTTCCGCATTCATTAATAAAACATCAGCGAATCGAATTATGCGAACATTCTGTTGGCTTCCTTCATTGAAACCACTTACAATTGCATTAAACGGAACGTATGATTTTTGGTTATACATTGGATTATCTCCAGTTGCAGGAATTGCATCACCTCCTGGCGTAGTTTCTCCCCTAAAAATAATCGTTGCATCTCTTCTAACATCCCCAGCTTCATAAGCGGCTGATAAAGTTGACGTGGGCACATTAAAGCCCCAACCGCCAATAGTTCCCCTTACACCTTGTACTTGGCTATATTGCGAATTAGACGCCGCCGCATTATTTAACAGTAGCTCACATTGGATTTCAAAAATAGACTCAATGTTGTTCTCATTATTTGTACGAAAGCTTTGCTCATAATTTGTGAAAAGATCATAACCCATGGTTTTTACAGTATTGGTATAGGTTAATACTTGCGGCCATTTAGCTAAATACATGGCAACTTTAGCATGTAAGGATAAAGCAGCACCTTTTGTAGCTCTGCCGAGATCTATACTAGTATAAGTTTGAGGTAAAATTGCTGCGGCATCATCAAGGTCTTTCTCAATTGCAGCATACACTAGTATTTTTGATGTTCTGGCAATATTAAATTCTGATGCATCTTTTGGTACGCTTAAACGTAAAGGAACATCGCCAAAAGCACGTACCAATCTGAAATAAGAATAGGCGCGAACAAATTTTGCTTCTGCTAGGTAACGTGACTTAAGGTTGGCATCCATGGTAATTGCTGGAATATTATCAAGCACTTGGTTACAAAGATTGATGTTTTGGTACTGACCTTCCCAAAATCCTTGCAGTTGCCCCTCCGTAGAAGAAACGGTAAAATTATCGAAGCTATTTAAGTAACTTGCATCATTTGCTGAACTGCCTTTTTCAACATCATCTCCAGCAATACTTTCAATTGCTAATGCAGGAAATGCAGTATTTGGCCAATTTCTAAGGTTTGCATAAATAGAATTAACAGCTTTAGTGGCATCACTTTCAGTTTTCCAAAAAGTAACAGCTGGCTGTTGAGCCTGAGGA
>JACMOW010000128.1 GCA_014377775.1 Pedobacter sp.
ATAAAGGCCGAACTAAAACCATTGTGCTCCATTTCATTTAAACCAGCAATGGTACATCCTTTTGGGGAGGTTACCTTGTCTATTTCACCTTCTGGATGCGCTTGGGTAATCAATAATAAGTCTGCAGCTCCCTTTGCAGTTTGTACGGCCATTTTTAAGGCATCATGGGCATGAAACCCAATCTCAACCCCTCCTTGTGAGGCCGCCCTTATGCTCCGTAAAAAGAATGCGATACCACAGGCGCAAAGCGCAGTTGCTGCAGTCATTAAATCTTCGTTAATAGAAATTACAGCGCCTACAGTTTCGAAAAGCATGGTAACCTCTTTCATGTTATCATCACTTGCATTGTCGCTTGCAATGCAAGTCATGCTCTGCCCAATGGCAATTGCCGTATTTGGCATTGCCCTAATTACCTGTACATTATTGCCTAGTTCTTTTCGAACATCGGCACAACTTACCCCCGAAACTACCGAGATAACCAATTGTTTTTCTGGATTAACAGAAGAAGCAATCTCTTCTAAAACTCTTTTTAATTGCTGCGGCAATACCGCTAATACTACAATATCAGCATCGTAAATGGCAACCGTATTACGGTCGCTCACGTTAAAACCTGCAGCAACTTCACTGGTCATCGTTTTTAAATTACGACGGGTAAGTGTAATTTGCTCAGGCTTGCAATAAGCTTTGTTAATTAGTCCTTTTGCTAAAGAAAGACCAATGTTTCCGCTGCCAATAATTGTTATTTTTTTCATATTTTTTTCATTACTATCCTAACCATTTTTGTCCCAAACACTCCTTTATCTAGTTCCGAAAGCTCATCAGCTTTGCCAATATACACAGCCAAAACCCCTTTTTTTATAGCTTCAAAAGCATTATGAAGCTTTGGTATCATTCCACCAGCAACTATTCCATCTGCTTTTAATAGCTCAAATTCTTCTTCTCGGATCTCTCTAACCACAGTCGAATCATCATTTACATCTTTTAATACTCCTTTTTTTTCAAAACAGTAAACCAATTGGGTTTCGTATAGTGCAGACATCGCCACAGCAACGGCTGATGCAATCGTATCCGCATTGGTATTTAATAATTGAGTATCACCATCGTGTGTAATGGCACACAATACTGGCACCAATCCAGCTTTTAATAAATTATCCAGCATAGCTGATGATACAGAGTTTTCGTCTAAATCACCAACAAAGCCATAGTCAACTGGCACAACTGGACGCTTTTTGGCCTTGATGATGTTCCCATCTGCACCTGTTAGTCCGATGGCATTGCTTCCCTTGCCTTGTAATTGCGCTACTATATTTTTATTAATCAGCCCAGCATAAACCATGGTTACAATTCGTAGGGTTTCGATATCGGTAATTCTTCTGCCGTCTACCATCTTTGCCTCAACCCCAAGCGATTCGCCTAATTCTGTTGCTATTTTACCTCCGCCATGTACTAAAATTTTATCGCCCGGTAAAGACACAAAATCTAAGAGAAACTGATGTAGGTGTTCGGAGTTGTCGATTATGTATCCGCCTATTTTGATAATGGTTAGTGGTTTCATTTATAATTTTTCTAGCATTGCCTTTAATACTGCTTGTGCCGACCATAAACGATTTCCCGCTTCGTGAATCACTAAGGAGTTTGGTCCATCTAAGATTTCTGATGATAGTTCTAAATCACGGCGAACAGGCAAGCAATGCATTATTTTTGCATCATTTGTGATTTTCAATTTCTCGTTGTTCATCATCCACCCATCGGGATAGGTTAATACTTTACCATATTCCCTATAGCTGCTCCAGTTTTTCACGTACACATAATCTGCACCAGCTAAGGCAGATTCTAAACGATATTCGATTTTCGCACCGACTGTAAAATCATCGGAAAGCTCATAACCTTCAGGTTGGGCAATGGTAAAATCGACCATGCCTTCGGCCTGTGCCTTACACATCCACTCCGAAAAAGAATTTGAAACGGCCTGAGGCAAAGCTTTAACATGAGGTGCCCAAGCTAAAACTACCTTTGGTTTTATATTGGCGCCAACTTTAAGCGAGTTCCATGTTTCGTGAATGGTAATCACATCTGCAAAACTTTGCAAAGGATGACGCGTTGCACTTTCGAGACTAACCACTGGGATATTACAGTATTTCACAAATTTAGTGAAGAAGTCTTCATTATAATCCTCCTCACGGTTGTTCAGTTTTGGAAATGAGCGTAGGCCCAAAATATCACAATATTGGCCCATTACCGCTGCAGCTTCACGAATATGTTCTACGGTAGAACCATTCATTACCACCCCATCTTGTGTTTCTAAAGCCCATCCTTCCTTATCGAGGTTCATAACCATTACGTTCATCCCTAAATTAAGGGCGGCCTTTTGTGTACTTAGCCGAGTACGTAAGCTTGGGTTCATAAAAACGAGCCCTAAAGTTTTGTTTTTACCTAAATGTTTGAAAGCGTAAGGATTTGCTTTCAATGCCAGCGCATCGTTTACAAATTGTTTGATGCTCGGAACATCGTGTACAGAAGAGAATAGCTTCATTTTCTTGATTTAATTAACCAATTTACGGAACGCCTCCAAAAATGCATCAGCATGCGTTTTACTCAAGTTTAAAGCGGGCAATAAACGAATTACATTCGGTTTTGCTTCGCCAGTAAAAATATGGTGCGTAAATAATAATTCTTTTTTAACATGGGCTAATTCTGCAGGTAATTCGATACCAATCATTAAACCACGGCCACGAACTTCTATTACTTGTTCGAATTTATTCAGTTTTTCGATTAAATAGCGTCCAACTTCTTCGGCATTTTGCATCAAGTTATCTTGCTCCATAACTTCAAGAACCGCTAAACCAGCCGAACAAGCCAAATGATTTCCACCAAAAGTGGTTCCTAATTCGCCATGCCAAGGTTTAAATTTTGGTGCAATCGAAATGCCGGCAATCGGAAAGCCATTACCCATGCCCTTTGCCATGGTATATACATCCGCGTCAACACCAGCATAATCATGCGCATAAAACAAACCTGTTCGTCCGTAGCCACATTGTACGCTATCGGCAATGTAAACCGCATTGTATGCATCACAAAGTGAACGAATTTTTTGTAGGAAGCTTTTTGAAGCTTCTTTAATTCCGCCAACACCTTGAATGCCTTCAATAATTACTGCTGCTATTTCATCACCCTGTGCTTTAAACGTCTCTTCTAAAGCAACCTCATTGTTAAGGGGTAAAAAGATAACATTAGCGTTTTCATTAACAGGGGCAATAATTTTAGGGTTATCGGTAACCGCTACGGCCAGTGATGTACGGCCGTGAAAAGCGCCATGGAAAGCAATTATTTTTTTTCTTCCATTGTAAAAAGAGGCTAGTTTTAATGCATTTTCGTTTGCCTCGGCGCCAGAGTTGCACAAAAACAATTGAAAATCTTTTTTCCCAGAAACTTGCCCTAATTTTTCGGCGAGCTGCACTTGCAATGGAATTTTAACGGAGTTGGAATAAAAGCCAACTTTATGCAGCTGGTCGGTTAAGCGTTTCACATAATGCGGATGCGTATGGCCGATAGAAATTACGGCATGACCGCCATATAAATCTAAATATTTTTGATTTTTGGCATCCCAAACATTACTGCCTAGTGCTTTAGTTATTTCTATATCGTTTAGTGGGTATACGTCGAATAAGTTCATTTTTTTAAAATTGAGGGTTGAAGATTAAAATGCTGTTGCTTTAAGATTTAGCCCCTGCCGCTCTTCCAGCCCAAACATCAAGTTCATGTTCTGAACCGCTTGTCCGCTTGCACCTTTTAATAAATTATCTATAATACTTACTATAAAAAGCTTATTTCCATGTTTCTCTAAATGAACTAGTGCCTTATTGGTATTAACTACCTGTTTTAAGTCAATATCTTTCTTGCTTACGTGTGTAAAAGGATGGGCATTGTAGTAATCCTCGTACAGGGTTTGGGCTTCTTCTAGTGTTAAATCGCTCTCGGTATACATTGCCGCTAAAATACCACGAGTAAAATCGCCACGTTGTGGAACAAAATTTAGTTCTTGATTAAAATTAGGATCCAATTGCGCCAAACTTTCACCAATCTCATTTAAATGTTGATGTTCAAATGCTTTATACACCGAAAGATTATTATTTCTCCAACTGAAATGAGAAGTAGTTGCGAAGCCTTGACCAGCTCCAGTTGAGCCCGTAGTTGAGTTAATGTGCACCTCATTTTTAAGCAAACCTTTGGCAGCCAAGGGCAACAGCCCCAATTGTATACAGGTGGCAAAACAACCAGGATTAGCGATGTTTTTTGCTGTTTTTATCGCTTCGCGATTAAGCTCTGGCAAACCGTAGGTGAAGTTGCGGTTTTGAAGTATTGCGTTCGCACTTAACCTAAAGTCTTGCGATAAATCAATAATTTTTATGTTAGGGTTAATTGGATTAGCGGCTAAAAATTTCTTTGCATCACCATGGCCAACGCATAAAAATAACACATCAATATCTTGAAGTAAGCCGCTCGTAAATCTCAAATCGCCGTCACCAATTAAATCGGTATGCACATCAGAAATTAAATTTCCGCCGTTACTTGTGCTATTTACGAAAGCTATTTCAACATTTGGATGATGAATCAAAATGCGTAGCATTTCACCTCCTGTATAACCTGCTCCTCCAATAATTCCTGCTTTTATCATTTTATTCTTCCTCCTCACCATTTACCTTATGCCAAATCATAACTTGGTTGCCAAATATTTTAGAGAATCCTTTCACGTCGTCGCCACTCCATGCATTATTCATTTCTCCGTAGCTGCCAAATTTGTTGCTCATCAAGTCATGCGCCGATTCAATTCCAATAATTTGGAAACGGTAAGGCAACAATTCTACAAATACTTTTCCACTAACCATTTTTTGTGTATCGGTTAAAAAGGCCTCGATATTACGCATAATTGGGTCGTGAAATTGCCCCTCATGTAACCAGTTTCCATAGAAAGAGGATAATTGTTCTTTCCAACTTAATTGCCATTTGGTTAGCGTATGTTTTTCTAAGGTATGATGTGCTTTGATAATAATAATTGGCGCAGCAGCTTCAAACCCTACGCGGCCTTTAATTCCAATAATGGTATCGCCAATATGTATGTCTCTACCAATACCAAATGGTTGTGCAATGGCTTGTAGTTTTTGAATTGCAGCAACTGGATCCATTATTTTGCCATCAATACCAACCAATTCACCCTTTTCAAATGTTAATTCAATTTTACAAGCTTCGCTTTCAGAAACCTGGGTTGGCCATGCACTTTCGGGTAGCATTTCGTTAGAAGTAAGTGTTTCTTTACCACCAACAGAGGTCCCCCAGAGTCCCTTATTGATAGAGTATTTCGCTTTTTCGGCGCTATAATCAACCCCATGTGCGCTTAAATAATTTATTTCCGCTTCGCGGGATAGCTTTAAGTCCCTAATCGGTGTTATGATTTCTACTCCTGGGATTAAGATGTTGAAAATCATATCAAAACGAACCTGATCATTTCCTGCGCCCGTACTGCCATGTGCAACATAATCGGCACCAATTTTTTTCACATAATTAGCGATAGCGGTTGCCTGACTTACGCGCTCCGCGCTAACAGAAAGTGGATAGGTAGCGTTTTTTAAAACATTACCAAATATTAAATACTTGATACAGCCCTTATAATAACTTTCAGTTTCGTCTACAACGGCGTGTGATTTAACACCTAATGCATAGGCACGCTTTTCAATTTCTTGCAATTCATCTGCAGAGAAACCTCCTGTATTTACAATTACAGAATGAACTTCTAAGCCGCGATCTTGGGCCAAGTGAATGCAGCAAAATGAGGTGTCCAATCCTCCACTAAACGCTAAAACAACTTTCTTCTTCATCTTTGTATCTATGACTTAAATAAAACGGTAAACAATAACAAAATAGACTTCATTCCAGATTTTGGCTTAAGCACCAAGCGTTGTTTTATCTGCATAAAACGCTCGTAAAGGCCGGGCTTTTTTTGTAGTTCTTCGGCAAAAACCTTAGCGGCTTCGTGTTTCTTTTCGGCCGGATCGTAAAGCATTGCTGTACACATACAGTTCTTACGATCCTTCATCTTTAAAATCTCGAAGTTTACACAACTTTGGCAGCCTTTCCAGAAATCTTCATCCTGTGTAAGCTCTGAATAAGTAACGGGCTCATATCCTAAATCAGAATTGATTTTCATTACCGCTAAACCTGTAGTTAAGCCAAATATTTTTGCTTTGGGGTATAAGATTCTTGAAAGCTGAAAAATAGACTCTTTTATGGCATGAGCTAAGCCAGCTTTTCTATATTTCGGACTTACAATTAATCCTGAGTTGGCCACAAACTGACCGTGGCTCCAAGTTTCGATATAACAAAACCCTGCCCATGTGCCATCTTTATGAAAGGCAATTACAGCTTTACCTTCTTCCATTTTGCCAGATATATATTCAGGCGAACGCTTAGCAATACCAGTACCACGAGCTTTAGCTGATTCGGCCATCTCGATAACAATCTCATCGGCAAAAACACGATGCTCGGCGATGGCGACCTGGACTATAAATTCATCAATATTCATTCGTTCTCTAACGAAAAATTAAGATATTCTTGTTAATTGGGTTTTTAGAGAGGATCAATTCCTCATTTGCATTAGTAAGATGTACTAAATACGCGGCGTGTAGTTTTGCCGATTTGTAGTAATGTAGCATACGGGTCGCAAGCGTTCAATAAACAAGGTTTCAGCAGCAATATTCTTTGCTTCTAAAATCGAAAGTTTATGGATAATGTTCTTGCTCATCGTTTTGGTTAATAACCCAATATTAAATTACTTGAGCCGTAAAGGTTTAAATAAAAATCGAGTTGTGCAATAAGAATCGTATTTATTTATGTGTTTTTGGTATTAAAGATTGCTTTTCACTAACATTTTAGCCCCTATCTACTCCAAATACCGATCATCTTCTTATTTGGAGGTATTGAAAATATTTTGGAAAACAGTAAAATTCATTGTTAATTTGTGTTGTTCCAACATTTATTGGTGATGCGTGGAGACAGCATGATTAGTAAGCATTGGCGAGAAGATTGGATTTACGAAGACAATCAGATTTTAGCCTTTGATAAAAACGACACCTGGAAAAGGGTAATCTTATCGGCAAATGATATAAAAGGAAAATGGGTGCACGTTGATGGAAAGCACCAATGGCAAAGTAATTCTGATTCGCCATTACCTCGTTGCGAATATACTGAACGTGATGATTACAATGTACTTCATCGTGGCAACACGCTTTATTTAACAAAAACGGGATGGATGTTTGAGCAGGATAACAAAAAGGTGATCCGTTCTGAAAGTGGCGACAAGTTATTAGCCATGGAGAAGGGCTTAGAGGAATTTGTAAAAACAGATCCGAAATCTTTTGGCTATGCATAATCATGGTGGAAGCAGCAAGAAAAATTCTGGAAAGACGCACGTGAATCTTGGGATGCAGTTTTTTGCACTTAGTAGTCAGTATGTTAAAGAAAATCGGGTCTCTAAAAAGAATAAAGATGGCATTAAAAAAATTATTTTGGCTTATCTTAACAAAAGCTAAAATTTAGCTTTTGTTATTACACAAGTTGCTATCTTGCGGTAAAAATGCTAACCCTTTTATGAAGAAAGTTATTTTATTCCTCTTATTATCTGTTAGCAATTATACTTTTGCGCAAGATTTTGCTTATACGCGTAAAACCCTTAATACGTTAACTTCTCCAGCGCTATGGGGAAGGGGGTATACTAAAAACGGAATGGCAAAGGCGGCCAAATTTATAGAAAGGGAGTTTGCTAAAAACGGCTTAAAAACTATTAATCAGGATTTTATCTTTTCTGTTAATACTTTCCCAGGGACGATGGATTTAACCGTAAATGGAAAAAAATTAATTCCAGGTAAAGATTTTATTGTTGGGCAAGCTAGCAAAGGCTTAATAGGGAGCGGCATGCTTTTTCAAAGGGATAGTACTCATTTTGTAGCGGATTCAACAAAACTAATTTTAACTGTTCAGCCAAAATTAACATGGTCTGTGGCCACAAAGGTGGAAGATTTTACCGAGATTTTAATTAAAAAGGAAGTAATTGAACAAAAACCCCAAAGTTTTGAAGTTAACATCGAAAATCGGTTTATTCCCGATTTTAAAGCAACCAATATATATGCAAGCATAAAAGGAACTAAATACCCTGATTCGGTAATCGTGATTACTGCGCACTACGATCATTTAGGCGGTATGGGGAAAAGCACTTATTTTCCTGGCGCAAATGATAATGCAAGTGGCGTTTCGCTACTACTAAGCTTGGCCAAATTTTACGCTAAAAATCCACAGCCCTATACTGTAGCCTTTATCTGTTTTGCCGCTGAGGAAGCAGGGTTGATTGGGTCAAAATATTTTACTGAAAATCCTCTGCTAAAGTTAGCTCAAATTAGATTTTTGATCAACTTGGATTTAGTTGGAACGGGTGAAGCAGGGGCAACCGTTGTAAACGCTACCATTTACCCTAAAGCGTTTGCATTGTTGAATAGCATTAACGATCGGGAAAAGTATTTGGTTAAAATAAATCCCAGAGGAAAGGCAGCAAATAGTGATCATTACTTTTTTACCGAAAAGGGAGTTCCTGCTTTTTTTCTGTACACTCAGGGCGGAACAGCAGCTTATCATGATGTAGAAGACAAGGCTAAAACTTTACCTTTTACGGTATATGAAAACCTTTTTAAACTAATTGTCGAGTTTAGTGGTGCATTGATGAAGTAAAGTCATTCTTTTGTTTAGATTTTCAATAAAAAGAACAAATCTTAATTGATAGTGTTAATTTGACAAAAAATATAAATTATGTCATTGCTTTTTAGTCCCATTACTATAAAAAATATTACCTTAAAAAACCGAATAGCCGTATCACCAATGTGCGAGTACTCTTCAATTGATGGTTTTGCCAACAATTGGCATTTGGTTCATTTGGGTTCTCGTGCCGTTGGGGGGGCTGCGCTAATCATTACTGAGGCCGCTGCAGTATCGCCAGAGGGAAGAATTTCTATTGCCGATATGGGGATTTGGAAAGATGAGCACATCGAGAAGCTAAAAGAAATAACCAATTTTATTCATGAGAATGGTGCTATTGCTGGTATCCAGCTAGCACATGCAGGTCGCAAGGCAAGTTTCGATATCCCTTGGAAAACGCCACAACAGTTAGAGGAGGAAAACGGAGGTTGGGAAACAGTATCGGCAAGCGCTGAACGCTTTAATGCAACAGATAAAACACCAATTGCTTTAGAAATTTCGGGTATTGAACGGGTTAAAGCAGATTT
Source organism: Pedobacter sp. (assembly GCA_014377775.1). GTDB lineage: Bacteria > Bacteroidota > Bacteroidia > Sphingobacteriales > Sphingobacteriaceae > Pedobacter. The sequence goes on from JACMOW010000128.1 coordinate 9,324, forward strand.
TAAATCGGCTACGTTAAGGGCATTAAAGGCGGGATTTAAAGTTGTGGAAATTCATGCAGCTCACGGTTATCTTTTACATCAATTTTTATCGCCAATAAGCAATCGCCGTACTGATGCGTATGGAGGAAGCTTTGAAAATAGAATCAAGCTATTAATAGAAACTGTTAAAGAAGTACAAGAGGTTTGGCCTAAGGAGAATCCTCTTTTTGTGCGTATTTCGGCTACAGATTGGGCAGAAGGGGGTTGGACAGTGGCAGAGTCAGTTCAATTATCAGCATTGCTAAAAACAATGGGCGTTGATTTGATTGATACTTCGTCTGGGGGATTAACCTTGTCGCAAGAAATTCCACTTTCGGCAGGTTATCAAGTGCAGTTTGCATCAGCTATTAAAGAAGAGAGTAAGATTTTAACGGGTGCCGTAGGTCTAATTACCAATGCACAACAAGCGGAAGCTATTTTACAAAGTGGGGAAGCGGACTTAATTTTTATCGCACGAGAATTTTTAAGAGATCCTTATTTCCCGTTACACGCAGCATTTGAGCTAGATGATGACGTAAAATGGCCATCACAATACGAGCGCGCAAAACCTAGAAAAAAATAAGTTATTTATATTTACCTATTAAAATAAAACTATGTTCGACAAATTAATGGCTGCACAAGGTATGGCCGCAGAGATAAAAAAAAGATTAGATACGGTTTCGGTATTCGGAGAGGTTGAAGGTGGCGCAATCCGTGTTACATCAACCGGAAATAAGGCGATAACTGCAATAGAAATTGATGAAGAATTTTACAAACAGGCCGATCGAGAAGAATTAGAAGAGCTGTTGCTAACGGCGGTGAATAAAGCTCTAGCACAAGCGGATCAAGTAAGTGCAAGCGAAATGCAGGCTGCTACAAAGGATATGCTTGGTGGTTTAGGTGGAATGTTTGGTTCATAGAGAGTCGGGAATACCTACTTCTAATTTTCCGCTTTCATTGTAAACCTCAGTCGACGCTAATTTTCCATCCTTGTGAAAGAATTTCCATTCCCCATTTTTTACACCGTTCACATAGTTTTTACTCGCTTTTAGCTGCCCATTATCCCAATAAGATAAACTAGCGCCATATAATTTATCCCAAGTGTAATTTATCCTATCAGACAACGTCATATTGGGATAGTAATACTTCCATTCTCCAACTTTATAACCTTTGTCATAATTACCCTCTTCTTTTATACATCCGTTTTGATAAAGTGTGTAAACACCTTTTCGCTCTTCTAAGTTTTTATCTGCAAAAGGAATAAGCTCCTGCAAAATATTTTTCTTATTGTACAACCTAAGTACCCAAGTATCACCTTCTTTCTTTACCTCTTGCCTCCATTTAGATCGAATGGGGTCTGAAAAAAAGCCCTTTTCTCTTTGGTATACAATTGTAGTGTCTTGGCGGTAATTATCTACCTGCTGTGCAAAAGCAAAGTTTATACAACAAAAAAACATTACAATAAGGATCAATATCTTGTTCATGTTGTTTAATTAATGTGCTGCTAACCAATTATTACCTTCTCCTATTTCGATTTCAATAGGCACCTTAGTTTTAATAGCTGTTTTCATTCGATGTGTAATAATTGCTTTCATCTGTTCAACTTCTGTCTTTAAAACGTCGAAAACCAACTCATCGTGTACTTGCATGGTCATTTTCGAGTTTAATTTTTGCGCAATCATATCTTTATGGATATTGATCATCGCAATTTTGATTAAATCGGCCGCCGAGCCCTGTATCGGCGCATTAATTGCGTTTCGTTCTGCAAAGCCTCTTACCGTCATATTGGCCGAATTAATATCTCTTAAATAACGTCTTCTACCCATAATGGTTTCCACAAACCCGTTTTCGCGCGCAAAGTTCATGGTATCGTTCATGTACCTTTTAATGCCCGGATATTGTGCAAAATACTGCTCAATAATTTCGGCGGCTTCCTTTCTCGGAATGTTTAAGTTTTGTGATAATCCAAATGCTGATTGACCATAAATAATCCCAAAATTAACGGCTTTCGCATTTCTTCGTTGTGTAGAGTCTACTTCTTCTATGTTTATTCCGTAAACTTTTGCAGCGGTGGCTGTATGGATATCTATGCCGTTGTTAAAAGCATTGAGCATATTTTCTTCCTTGCTAATTTCGGCAATAATGCGCAACTCTATTTGCGAATAATCGGCAGATAACAATACGTGGTTTTCATCTCTTGGAATAAATGCCTTACGCACCTCTCTTCCGCGCTCGGTACGGATCGGAATGTTTTGTAGGTTAGGGTTATTAGAACTCAATCGGCCCGTTGCGGCAACTGCCTGATTAAAACTGGTGTGTACCCTTCCTGTTTTCGGATTAACCAATAACGGTAATGCATCAACATAAGTAGATTTTAATTTCTGAAGCTGCCTAAAATCCAATATATCTTTCACGATATCACTTTTATGTGCCAATAGGGTTAACACATCTTCGCCAGTTTGATATTGGCCTGTTTTTGTTTTCTTTGCTTTTGGGTCTAATTTTAAATGATCAAAAAGTACCTCACCTAGTTGTTTTGGGGAAGCTAAATTAAATTTTAAACCTGCTTTTTCATACACGCTTGCTTCGGCCTTTGTAATTTCATGCTGCAATTCAACGGAATAAGCCTTTAAAGTATCAATATCTATTTTAACGCCTTCTTTTTCTATATCTGCCAATACATAAATGAGTGGATTTTCAATGTCTTCTGCTAGCTTAGTTGCATTTCTTTCGCCAAGCATGGGCTCAAAAATATTAGCCAGCTGCAGGGTAACATCTGCATCTTCTGCCGCATAGTCCACTACAGTTTCTATTGGCACATCTCTCATGGTGCCTTGATTTTTTCCTTTGGCACCAATTAAGGTAGTAATCGAAATGGGTGTATAGCCTAAATAGTTCTCCGATAAAACATCCATGTTATGGCGTGTATCGGGATCAATTAAATAATGTGCCAACATCGTATCGAACAGCTTTCCTTTGATCTGTATATCGTACCACTTAAGTACTAGCATGTCGTATTTAATATTTTGTCCTATTTTAAGGATGTGCGCTGATTCAAATACGAGCCTAAACTCTTCCAAAATAGCCTGTGTTGCTGCTCTATTCTCTGGAAGTGGAATATAATAACCTTCGCCAACTTTTATGGAGAAAGACAATCCGACCAAGTCGGCCATATTTGCATCGGTTCCAGTAGTTTCGGTATCAAGCGAAATACGTTCTTGGCTTAACAATAGCGCAATTAATTCGCTTCTTTTTTCGGCCGTGTCAACTAAAAAATATGCATGTGGGGTATTCGTGATGTTCTTGGCATCTATTGGCGTGTCGAACAGAGAAGGTTGTGCATTGTTGGGCTCTCTTACAGCTACATTGTTTCCAAATAAATCTTGTTGCTGGTTGGTATTCGATTTGGATTCATTTACACTAAAATCATCACCAAAAACCCGTTTACCGATAGTTCGGAATTCGAGTTCTGCAAATAAGGGCTCTAATAGCTCACGACTAGGTTCTTCGAGCACAAACGATGCTTCATCGAAAGCGATGGGGACATTTAAAATAATGGTGGCTAATTTTTTTGAAACCAAGCCCTGTTGGGCAAAACTTTCGATATTTTCCCTTTGTTTTCCTTTTAATTCGTGCGCATTGGCGATGATGTTTTCCATGCTACCATATTGCTTGATTAATAATTTTGCCGTTTTTTCGCCGATACCCGGAATGCCTGGAATGTTATCAACGGCATCGCCCCATAGACCTAAAATGTCGATAACTTGTTCTACTTTTTCAATTTCCCATTTGGCCAAAACCTCTTTAACACCTAAAATTTCCATTTCATTGCCCATCCGCGCAGGCTTGTAAATAAAAATGTTTTCGGATACTAGCTGTGCGAAATCCTTATCGGGAGTCATACAAAACACTGTAAAACCTTCTTTTTCTCCTTCTTTGGCTAGGGTTCCAATAATGTCATCCGCTTCGAAGCCGTCAACTGTAATTACTGGAATATTAAAGCCTTCAATTAGTCGGAATACATAGGGAAGTGCAGCCGATAAATCTTCTGGCATGGCCTCTCGATGTGCTTTATACGCCTCATAATCGGTGTGCCGCTCGGTAGGAGCCGAAGTATCGAAAACCACCGCAATATGACTTGGCTTTTCCTTTTTAAGCACTTCCATTAAGGTATTGGCAAAGCCCATTACGGCCGAAGTGTTTACACCGCTCGATGTAAAACGAGGGTTTTTGCTTAAGGCAAAGTGCGCTCGGTAAATAAGGGCCATGCCATCTAAAAGGAAAAGTTTCTTCATAAAAGTAAAGTTAAGAATACCCATTAAATTTGATAAGATATTGTCGTTTATTTTTAATCGAAAAATCAAGTAAATTCAAAAAAAATAGACCCAATAGAGACCCAATGTAAACCCAGTGTAGACCTAATGTAGAAAGCGGGTAAATTCATGAGTGGAATTACAACAATTTTAGTAATAATTACGTTAGCTTAGCATATGAAGATAATTAATTTAATCTTACTTATAACTGGTTCATTTTCTTTTATGGCCAAGGCACAAGATGCGGTTCTTATTAGCGAAGGGAACTTTATTCGCGGTGTAATTAAAGGCACCAATTATAGCACCGTGGCCATAGAAAAAGATGATCAAACAGTTGTGCAATATCAAGCGAAAGACATTGATTCGTTTATCTGGAATGGCGAAACTTATTTAAGTAAACCCATTTTAATAAAAAAGAAGTTAGAAACCCGTTTCTTTAAACTAATTGAAAGTGGTGCAGTAAATTTATATTCGTTGGGCGATAAAAAAGTAACCGAACAACCACAGCAGGCAAGGGTTAAAGTAAGACCTAGTTTTGGGGTAGGCATGGGTACTGGCGGATTTGGAGGTGGTTTGGGCGGCGGAATAAGTATCGGTGGTGGCGGACGAAGAGATAATGAAATCGTAACTGACGCCACAAATGGCAAGGTTTTTTATTTTATCGAAAAACCTGGCACTGGCCCCATGCAAGAAGTGGTTTTAGAAAATACTAGCGCCTTAAAATCGATTTTATTGCAAAAATTAAGCAACGATGAAGATCTTGTAGTGCGAATAAAAGCCAGTGAGGGATTTACAGATCTTAATTTAATGGCTTTTATCAAGGCGTATAATGCGAGCAAGCATTAAATCAAAGTTCCTCAAGTGGATTCCAGAATACCTTTTTAAATTCTTTTACTTTGTCGTTATCAATTTTTACACCTTCTTGTTCTAATAATTGTTGCATTAATTCTGGTGGGGAGAAATGAAACTTTCCCGTTAGCAAACCACTACTGTTTACCACTCGATGGGCAGGCACTTTTGGATGTGCAATACCCGCATTACTCATCGCGTAACCTACCATTCTGGCCGAGCCACCCGCCCCTAAAGCCTTAGCAATAGCGCCATACGAACATACTCTTCCTTTCGGGATTAATCTTGCTATTTCGAAAACTTGTTCATAAAATGATGCTTCCATTAGGGAAAAGAAAATTGTATATAGTTGATATTTTTATTGTGTTTTAAATAAATGCGTTCATAATGGGTTTTAATAGATAAAACTTCGTTAGCAAATTCAGATTTATACAAGTCAGCAGTTTTTTTATGGGAAACTAAGCCTAATTCATCCACTTTTTCACAGGTATAGGAATATAGACCATCATTATCAGTTTTTAAGTTAACCTTACCCCCTGGCGATAATAGTATTTTGTACTTCGCCAAAAACCCAGGAAAAGTTAATCGTTTTTTTTCTCTGCTTAATTGGGGCTGCGGATCAGCAAAAGTAATCCAAATCTCATCTATTTCTGCTGCACCGAAATAGTCTAAAAGATCTTCAATCTGTATCCTCAAAAAGGCCAAATTAGCAATGCCTTCATCAACCCCTGTCCGTGCTCCTCGCCAAATCCGATTTCCTTTTAAATCTACCCCAATAAAATTCTTTTCAGGAAATAGTTTCGCAAGATTTACAGCATATTCTCCTTTGCCACAAGCCAGTTCTAGAACAATGGGGTGTGTGTTTTTAAAATGATCTTTTGCCCAGTTTCCCTTCATCACCTTACCTAATTCCAATTGGTAAACATTTGGAAAGGTATCTATTTCTGAGAATTTTCTTAATTTATCTTTGCCCACGTTTAAATTTTAGCGATTACAAAAGTAAGGTTTGTAATAATCTTTATATAATTTAATTTTTACAAGGTTAAGCATTAACTTCAAGGAAAAATACAAACCAATGAAACAACCTCTACTAGCAATTTCGTTATTTTTAGCCTCTTTTTCTATAAGAGCACAACAAGAAATTAGCTACGAACTAAGCTTCCCAAATGCCATTCACCATGAGGCTGAAATTACCATGCGCATTCCTAATGTACCCAACGGACTGCTAAATGTGAGAATGAGCCGCGCATCGCCAGGACGCTATGCGACACATGAATTTGGTAAAAACCTTTACTATTTTAAAGCTTTCGATGAGCAAGGGAAAAGACTTGTGGTACAACAGCCAGCAGGCGATGAATATACAATACCTAATCATGGCAGTACAGTAAAAATAACCTATACCTTATTTGGAAATTGGATGGACGGCACTTATGCAGGTTTCGATGAAACGCATGCGCACATGAATATCCCTGCAACATTTGCTTTTCCGATAGGAATGGATAAAAGACCACGTACAGTTAAGTTTAATTATCGTGAAAAGCAAAATTGGAAAGTCGCAACACAGCTTAAGCCCTTAGAAAATGGAGTGTATTATGCCCCAAACTTTCAATATTTTATGGATAGCCCAATCGAATTGGCAGCTTATCATACCGCAAGTTGGCACGTTAAAAATCAAACCATTCACGTAGTTTCCCATTCAAAAGACGATCAAAAAACCGTAGATAATTATGCTGAAATGGTAAAGAAGGTGGTTGACGAACAGATTGCCGTTTGGGGCGAATTGCCAAGCTTTGACTATGGAAATTATTATTTTCTGCATGATGTATATCCTGATTATGCAGGCGATGGGATGGAGCATCGAAATTCTACCGTTATCGTACAACGCACGCCTAAGATTTCGGGTTATGAAGCGAATCTTTTAGGTACCTTTTCACACGAATTTTTTCACAGCTGGAACGTTGAGCGCTTGCGACCAAAAACGTTAGAGCCGTTTAACTTCGAGCATTCGAACGTAAGCGATGAGTTATGGTTGGCCGAAGGCTTTACACAATATTATGGCAACTTATTGCTTACCAGAGCAGGTTTTCGAACGGTAGACAATGCCGCACAAACATTTAATGGGATTATTAATACAGTATTAAATTCGCCAGGAGCAAAAAACTTCTCGCCAATACAAGCCAGTCGTTATGCGGTGTATGCCGATGCAGGCGTAGCGATAGATCAAACCAATAAAGGTAATATTTTCACCTCGTATTACACGTATGGCGCTTCGGTAGCGTTAGCTTTAGATCTTCGTTTGAGGGCTGATTTTAAGCTTACACTTGATGATTATATGCGAGCGCTTTGGAAATCGTATGGTAAACCCGAAATTCCCTATACCGTTTCAGATTTAGAAAAAGCACTAGCTTTACTAACCAAAAACACACTTTTTGCTGCCGATTTTTTTAAAAAATTTGTATATGGAACAGAGAAAAATGATTACGCTAGTTTGCTCCTTAATGCAGGTTTTGTGTTACGCAAAGCCGTTCAGGATAAAGCATATACTGGCTTAGGGCGATTAACATTCGAAGATGGTAAGGCTGCCATCGGACAAACCACAATTGGAAGCCCAGCTTACGCTGCTGGATTAGATTTTGGCGGAACTTTGTTAACCGCAGACGGGGTTGAAATTAAAGACCAAGCGGCTTTAAATAAGGTAACCGAAGCACATCAACCAGGTGATGCGATAACCATTACCTATAGTTACTATGGTGAAGAAAAGAAAACGACACTTACCTTTAGCGAAAATCCAATGCTGGAGGTAGTTGCGATTGAAAAAATTGGAGGGGCTTTAACGCCATCAATGCAAAATTTTAGAGATAAATGGTTAAGTACACAAATAAAAAAATAAAATAGATGAAGAAATTAATTTACACCTTATTCTTACTGCTTACTGCTTCAGTAGCTTTTTCGCAAGACATTAATAAAATTATTAGTAAGGAATACGTAGACCGCTTAATTAAAACCTTAAGCAGTGATGAAATGCAGGGGAGGAGGACTTTTACACCTGGTATCGATAAAGCGGCAACTTTTATAGAAAGCGAATTCAAACAAATTGGATTAAAACCATTAGATGGAGCTAGTGGCTATCGCCAAACATTTTATAAATATCAATTCAAACCAATTTCTGCAAAAGTAATTATCGACGGACAGGCTATTGTAAGCAGTAATATAGCTGTGGTGGCTCATAACAACGAATTACTTTCTTTTGATCAGAGTAGTGGAGATGGCTGGATTAAATTGGATCCTGAAAAGGATTTTGTTTCACAATACAGAGCACTTGCCAGAAGTGGGAAAAAGCAATTGATTTTAGTTGATGTTAAGTTTACAGAAGAATTTAATCGCTTAAAAGCAACTGCAGCAAGGGCTGTCGATGAAAAAGATCTTATTCCAGCAAAGGCTGGCGCACTAGTTTTTGTGTTGAACAAAAGTAATATTGAAAAGGATTTTTCGGTAGAATTAAAAAATACGATTGTAAAAATGCCGTTGTTTAATGTTGCAGGAATAATTCCAGGTAAATCGAAAGCAAAGGAATTAGTTATTTTCTCTGGGCATTATGATCATATGGGCTTTGTTAAGCCTAAGGATGGTGATAGCATTATGAATGGGGCTGATGATGATGCTTCAGGAACCTCAGCAATGATCGCTTTAGCCAAATATTATAAGGCATTGAAAAACAATGAAAGAACCCTAATTTTTGTTGCTTTTACTGCCGAAGAAATTGGAGGTTTTGGTGCGCGTTATTTCTCACAACAGTTAAATCCGGATGATGTGGTAGCAATGTTTAACATTGAAATGATTGGCAAAGATAGTAAATTTGGTAAAAATACAGCTTTCATTACGGGCTTTGATAAATCAGACTTTGGCAAAATTTTGCAAAAGAACCTAGAAGGAACCGAATTCACTTTCCATCCAGATCCATATATTAAAGAAAATTTATTTTACCGAAGCGATAATGCAACATTAGCCGCTTTGGGTGTGCCTGCGCATACCATAAGTACCGATCAGATTGATACGGATAAACATTATCATCAAGTTACAGATGAATATAAAACCCTTGATGTGGAAAACATTCTATCTACCATCAAAGCCATTGCAAAAAGCGCAGTGAGCATTGTAAAAGGAATAGATACGCCCTTGCGCATTCCAAAATTAACAAGTAATAGATAAATCAAATTTAAAATAGATGTTTAAATTAAATAGCTCTTCAATAATTGGCGCAGCATTTCTCGCTTTGCTTGCCGCCAAGCCAGTGTTAGCCCAAACGGAAACACTATTGTTAAGAACACCGTCTGCTAGTGTAAACCATGTTGCTTTTGTTTATGGAGGCGATATTTGGGTAGCGAATAAAGATGGAAGTAATCCTAGAAGGCTTACCATTAATCCTGCGGTTGAACAAAATCCTGTGTTTTCGCCAAATGGAAAACTTATCGCTTTTACCGGAAACTACGATGGAAATACCGATGTTTATGTGATACCAACGGAGGGAGGTGCGCCCAAAAGAGTAACCAATCACCCTAGTGCCGATGTAGTTAGAGGGTGGTTAAATAATGATGAAGTATATTTCACCGCTACGCGCGATTATAACTATGCGCTAAGTCCCCGCATGCACAGCATCAACATTGATGGAACCAACGAAAAAGCTTTGCCTATGCCAGAAGCCACACAAGGCTCGCCTTCGGCAGATAAACGATACTGGGCGTATATTAAGAACACCGATCCAACAGATCGGTCTAATGTTGCTTTTAAGCGCTACAGGGGAGGAGGGATGCCACAAGTATGGATTTTTGATACGCAAACTAAGAATATTGAGATTATTCCTGGAAGTGGCGCTAACAATGTGAAACCACAATGGTTAGGGGATAAAGTTTTTTTCCTTTCGGATAAGGAGCTAACACTAAATCTTTTTAGTTACGACACGAAAACGAAAAAAATAGAAATGCTAAGTAATTTTAAAGATTACGATATTAAATCACTAATTGCTGGCCCAGGTATAATTGCTTTTGAGCAGGGTGGGAAAATCCATTTTTTAGATCCAGCAACCAATAAAATCAGTACGGTAAGCATCACAATTCAGGCCGATGCGCCTTACAAACGCCAGCATTATGTTGAATTGGCAAGTGATATTCGAAATTATGAGGTTTCACCAAAAGGAGTGAGGGCTTTATTTGAAAGCAGGGGAGAAATTTTCTCGGTTCCCAAAGAAAAAGGAGATGCCCGCAACATTTCAAATTCGCCAGGAAGCTACGAGAAATATCCATCTTGGTCGCCTGATGGCAAATACATCTCTTATTTATCTGATAAAAATGGAAAATACCAATTGGTGCTTCAAAACCAGGTTACAAAAGGTGATCCGGAGTACATTGATTTGGGAAATTCACATTTTTATTTTCAACCAATCTGGTCGCCCGATAGTAAAAAGCTGTGTTATAGCGATAGCCATTTAAATCTTTATTATATTGACATCAACGTTAAAAAACCCATTTTGGTAAAACAAGATGCATTGGGCTCACATACCAATAGAACATATAATCAGCTTCAGCCAGCTTGGTCTTCTGATTCGAAATGGATTTCGTATGTGGCCACCTTACCAAGTACGGTTAGCGCAATTTATCTTTATCAGCTAGAAAAAAGTTCGCATACACAAATCACAGATGGGATGAGTAATGCAGGTAATCCAACATTTAGCAGAGATGGCAAGTATCTATTTTTTATGGCAAGTACCGATGTGGGATTAACAAATAGCGGCTTACATATGTCTGCCTATCAGCGATCGGTAAGTTATTCGGCTTATGCTTTAATTCTTTCTAAAAAAACACCATCACTTTATAAAACCGAAAGTGACGAAGAAATTGTAAAAGCTGAAGAGAAGGAAGAGCCTAAAAAGGACGATAATAATAATGTAAAGCCAGTATTAATGGCAGCAAAACCTGTTGAAATAAAAAAGTCAACCGAAGTAGACCTCGACGACTTAAGCAATCGAATTATTTCTTTGCCTTTACCAACAGGCGTTTCAGATATTAATGGCGCAGTAGATGGACATTTATTGTTTATTCGTAATGGCGAGTTAAATACTTTAGAATTAAGTAAAATGGAATCTAAAGTGCTCGTTTCAGGTGTGCTTGGCGTAACCGTAAGTGGTGATGGAAAAAACATGATGTTTGCGCAAAAAGGAAGTTATTATCTTGTGGCTGCGGCTCAAAAACCAGCAACCTCTGAAACTGGAAAGCTAAAATTGGAAGGGATCAAAGTATTGGTAGACCCTACTGCCGAGTGGGCACAGATGTATGAAGAAGTTTGGCAAATGGAGAAGGAATATTTTTACGCTGAAAATATGCATGGTGCCGATTGGTCAGCAATAAAAGCGAAGTATGCGAAATTTCTTCCGTATGTAAATCATCGCGCTGATCTTGCTTATGTATTTAACGAAATGATGGGTGAGATGGTTGTAGGGCATAATTACATTTACCCAGGAGATGAGCCTAGTGCAACTGCTGTTGGCGTAGGGATGCTAGGAGCCGACTATGAAATTGATAATGGATTTTATAAAATCAAGAAAATCTTTAATCGCTTAGATTGGAATCCAAGCTTTAAGGCTCCTTTGGCAGAGCCTGGGTTAAACATTAACGAAGGAGATTACATTGTTGCTGTTAATGGAATACCACTTACTTCAGTGATCTCAATTTATAGCTTATTTGATTTTAAAACAGGCAAACAAGTGGCTATTAAGGTAAATAATAAACCAAGTTTGGAAGGTGCAAGAGAAGTTGTAGTTGTTCCTATTAGCAGTGTTTCTGAAATGGAGTTGCGAAAAATGGAATGGGTAGAAAGAAATCGTAAGCGTGTTGATCAACTAAGCAACGGACAAATTGCATACGTTTACATGCCGAATACAGGCGCTGATGGTTACACCTATTTTAATCGTTATTATTTTTCTCAGATGGATAAAAAGGCACTTCTAATGGACGAACGTAACAATGGTGGCGGTTGGGTTGCCGATTATGTAATTGATTTATTGAGCAGAGAGCTGGTTAGTTATTGGGCTATCAGAGATGGAAAGAGTTTTACCACTCCTGGTAATGGTATTTTTGGGCCTAAAGCGATGCTAATTAACGAAAATGCAGGTTCTGGAGGCGATATGATGCCATATATGTTTAAAAACAAAGGTTTGGGAAAACTAGTTGGTCGTACTACCATGGGTATATTAGTTGGGATAAGCGGATATCCGACCTTATTAGATGGAGGTAGAATAACCTCGCCTAATTTTGGCATATACGATACGAATGGGAAGTGGATCATTGAAAATGAAGGGGTTGCACCAGATGTTTTTGTGGAGCAAACGCCAAGGGACTTATTAGAAGGGAAGGATCCTCAGCTAGAACGCACTATTAAGGTGTTACAGGAAGAGATGAAAACCTATAAGTATCCAAATGTAGCGAAACCGAAAGACCCAATTAGAGGGCAATAACTTTGTCAATCTTTTAAAGATTGACAAAGCATTATTTCCATTACGTAATCGTTCATAAAGAAACCGTTACCGATATCAATGTTAACGGTTTCTTTTATGTTAAACCCAGCCTTTAAGTAAAAATGTTTTGCACTATTGTTTCTATTAACATTCAATTGAAGTGTTTTTCCGCCTTCGTGAATCACTAAATTTATCACCTTATTTATTAAGGTTTTGCCAACGCCTTTTCCTTGCATTTCGGGCAAGACATATAATTTGTGTAGCTTATAGCGGTTGTTTTTAGGTTCTATAATTGAAAACCCCGCAAAACCAACGTTTTTACCGTTTTCTGAGGCAATTAAGAAAACATGTCCATTTTGCAATTGGCTCAATAATTCAACTTGATTATACATCTTATCTAACATAAACCTTAGTTGCGCTTCGCTGATGTATGCGCTATAGGTTTGTGGCCAAATTTGCTCGGCTAAATTGCTAATCGTAGAAATATCTTTTTCTTTCGCTTTTCTTAAAAGAATCATAATAATTCGCTCAAAAATAAATAATCGGTACTAAAGTTAAAATTAACGAAACCATCTTTTATTACAACAAAATCACCATTATCTTCGGGTTTTAAATTACTAGTTTCGAAATAAGAGACAATATCGATGTGAAATATGGTCCCTTTCGGTTTCCAAACGCTAAACCCAGGTTTAACCACATAGCTCTTTTCAGTTGCTGTAAATAATACAATATTTATATCGGGTAAAAAGGCTGCTAAATCGTCAAATTTATTTTCTGCGCTAATAATGTTTACCGCAGGGTATCGATCAGCAATAAGATATTTAACGGGTGTTGATAAATTCTCTATACCAGCATATATAAATTTTGTGTTTTCTTGAATTGGTAATTTACCTTCAATTCCAATCACCACATCTATTTTAATTCCGAGCGAAAGTGCCTTTTCGTATTCGCTTGCGGCCACCAATATGGTTGGGCTCCATTCTAACAACTGCCCTAAATTTTCTTCGTCAAAATTGCCCAAGAAATGAATATATAAGGCAGGTTCTTGTTTTTCTGTTACGATGTGATGAGATGACATGTGCGAATATAATATAACCAAAATAATTTACTAAATTTAGTTATGAGTAAATTTGAAATTTCAAAAAAAGTAGGTCAGCATTTACGCTTAGCTGGCTTAGTTGGTAATTGGGAGGGCAACACGAGAACCTGGTTTGAAAAGGATGTATTGGCTGATGAATCGCCCATGAGGGGAAAAATAAACGTGATACTTGGGGAGCGATTCTTAAATTACGAGTATGAAGGAATTCTACAAGGGAAACCATATCAAGGTAAAATGCTATGGGCTTATGACCTCGGAAATGAAAAATGCCAATGCAGTTGGGTCGATACGTTTCATATGGGAACAGGGATTTTACAATCGGTAGGGCAGGCCACAAAAAATGGCTTCGAAGTAACGGGTAAGTATGGCTGGATCGGTATCCCAGAGCCATGGGAATGGCGCACGGAATTAGAAATCATTAACTCAGACCAATTCATTATTAGGGGATTTAACATTTCACCAGAAGGAGATGAAGCTAAAGCTACAGAAACAATTTATCACAGAATTTAGGTCGAAAAAATAGTTATTTTATTCGTTTGGTTTTCTGTGAAACGCTGGTTGATCTAGATACGGCATAAATTACACCTCCTGCTGATATTTGATAGCCAGTTGAAATGGTATACAATATCTTTTCTTGAATAATACCAGTGGCATTATCGATTACATAAGTTCCATTTTGATTACTATTGAGTAATTTTGTAGTATTTGAAGTTGAAAATTTAATAATGGTAGTTTTTTGGTTAATGTCTTCTACCCAAAATTTGGTAACTAACCGCTGCTTATCAATTTCTACCGAATCGCCCCACGAAAAATTCTTCTTTACAGAAGGGTTATAGGTAAAGTCTGCAACTATACTTAACAAAGTTCCTTTCTCAAATGCTTCGGGCTGCAATCCAGCAAACGCAACCAATGTGTCTGTTGCCATTTCTGCTTTGTAGTCTGTAAAAGATTGGATAACCCCATATTTATTAACTTGAACATCAATTGGTTTATTCAACATAAAATCTAATGCTTTTAAGATAACAGAGGTGGTGTCACTTTTAGTTTCAGAGCTATGACTTAATTTTTTGCCCATCGCATCAATTTCGTTATCCATTCTTTTAATTTTTATATTAAAAGTAAAACCTCTATCATTTGCTTGGGTTGTTGTGAAGCTTTTCGTAACCGACGAAACAGTATTTACATTTAAGGTTTGTTTTCCTCTCTGTACAACTGCTTTAGAATTGGTTAAAATTTCTGTTTGATACTCTGATCCTTGATCAAATTTAAACACACGATGTCCTTCTTGTGCTGTTGAGGCAAAATTCATTAAAATAAACAGCAATAAAAAAGCTGTTTTTGAGATACATATATATTTACTGTTCATGAATGATTTCTTAAAGAGAGATGAAAGGCTATGTTAGCAGTTCAAATAATAATTTAATTGCCGCTACCGATTGCTACTCGAACATCAGGCATAGCTGGTATTGGGGGTATTGGAGGTAGTGTTGGTACTACTGGTAAATTAAGCGTAGTGCTAAACGTTACTGCGGGAGGCGGGGTTCCTGGAGCTGGCGCAGGTGGTGGAGCTGGTGCTGTTGGAACAGCCGGCATAACACCAGGCGCTGAAATGGTTGGAG
>JACMOW010000129.1 GCA_014377775.1 Pedobacter sp.
CACCACCGGTATTTTTTAGGTTATCTTATTTGTTTCTAATGTCCACATCATTGTAGTCTTGTAGATTATTAAAACGAATGTTTTTCATTCCCAGCTCATCCCCCTTAAAAGAATAGGGGGTGCCCCTCATAGTAAGTACAAAAGTTGATAATAATTTTGAAGAAGCTTCTCTATATGCTGTATCATCATTTCCAAATTTGCTTACCATTCTTGGCTGGTCATGGTTGGCCATAACAATGGCTAGCCAGCCTTTGTCTTTAAATAGTGAATCGTACCGGGAAAATATTTTTTTATAATTCACCAGGCCATAATCTTTTAAAGATTTTCCAATATCAACACTCTCAAAGTGGTAAGCAATATTTAATTCTTTTCTGTCAGGATCAACAAATTTCATGGCTTCTTCCGGGGAACTTCCTGCGCCTTCCGCTACAGACATTACATTGTATTTGCTGTAAACTTCTCTATTCATTTCCTGCAAATAATCGTGTAGATGAGGCCCGTTTCCATAATATTTTATCACATTCTTTTCGTAACCCTGCGGCAGTGCAGGCCATGATGTATCTTTTGATGCAAATTGAAATGCATCCATTCTAAATCCATCTATTCCTTTGTTTAACCAAAATTTCATTATATCATATACTTCTTCTCTCAGCTTTGGATTTTCCCAATTAAGGTCAGGTTGTTTCTTTGAAAAATAATGCAGGTAATACGAATTGGTCAATGTATCATACCTCCAGGCTTCGCTTTTTACATCAAAAAAACTCCACCTATACGTAGGTTTCCCTTTTTCAGCGGGCCACCAATGGTAATAATTTCTATAAGGGTTTGTACGGGAACTGCGGCTTTGCTTAAACCATTCGTGTTCATCGCTGCTGTGGTTTACTACAAGATCCATCACCAGTTTTATTCCTCTATCGTGCATACCTTTTAGCAAAGCATTAAAATCATCCATAGTACCAAACTCTTTCATTATGGTACGGTAATCACTTATATCATAACCATTGTCATCATTTGGTGAAGTGTAGATTGGGTTTAGCCAGATGGCATCAATTCCCAAACTTTTTAAATAATCCAGTTTAGAAATTATTCCCTTTAAATCTCCTACACCATCACCATCGCTGTCTTTAAAACTCCGTGGATAAATCTGGTACACTACTGCTTCTTTCCACCATGCTCTGTCCTTTATATTAGCAAAAGCACTGTCATTACTATTTTTTGGAACGACAGTAGTTTCTTTTTTTTGATTGTTGCATGATATAAAAAAAATAATGGAGAGTATAAAAGGAAAAAAATATTTCATAATATCCAATTTAGAATTACAGACAGCTAGGATGTAAACGATTTACATTCACCTGACGTTTTTAGCATTTTCATTAGCAAAATGAGTAAGCACTTAACTCTTAATAATTTCAAGAAAACAAATATTATAATGACGAAATTATTTTGGTAAACAACAACCACAATCGCTGTCCTTAAAACTACGTGGAAAAATTTAATTTTCCACCGGCTCGTTTTTTAAATAATTTTCTGCAGAA
>JACMOW010000130.1 GCA_014377775.1 Pedobacter sp.
ACATCAATCTTTGCTTTATTTAACACCAAACCAAGTTTTTAATGAGCGGTTACCTATAGCTAAAAATAGTACAATAATAGTCAATACATAGTTTATACAAGATTACTAACCATAATGTCCAACTTTTGGGGTACACCATACAAAATTATATCTTAAACATAAGTATTTAGAATCATTCAATTAAACTGATAAACATCTTAAAAGATTGTACTAAAACAATTTGTCCCACACTTTTTGATGCACTCTCTAGTTAGGCGTTTTATTATTTGATTAAAGCCATTGCACACCAAATCATTGGAGCTTGTCCGTGCAAGTCGCCTGTAATTCGCTTACGGTCGAGGTAATATTGTCGGTCATTTTTTTTGTTAGTACCTTCACATATCTCTCTTAAGTCGTAGTTTTCGTCAAGATAACTACAAAGACTTATCCATGCTTTACGAGCTGCTGAACCGTAGGTTTTCTCGTCTAACCATCCATTTCTAACCCCTTCAATAAAAGCAAATGTAAACATAGCCGAACCAGAAATTTCAGGCCAAGCGTTTGGGTCATTAAGGAGTTGATGCCATATTCCGTTCTTATCTTGGTATTTAAGCAGGGTCTGCATCATATTTTTGTAGCCTTGCATAATACGTTGACGATAAATATTGTGTTTAGGTAAAATACTTAGAAGTTCTGCCATACCTGCTGCTAACCATCCGTCGCCACGTCCCCAATAGAATGGAACGTCATCAGCGTGATAAAAAAGGCCATTTGGAGTCTGAAGGGTATCCAAGTAGCCTATCATCTCACGAGCAGTACGTTCGATATAATTAACTTTTTGAGTTGCACGATAGGCCTGCGACTGTAGGGCGGTAATCATATACATATCATCCATCCAGAATCGAGTATGCCAACTGTAGCCTTTTGAATACCTATCTCGAACTTCAAATGTTAATTTATTGTATTCTTCGGAAGTTAATGTTTTAAATTGTTCATCAGCAGGAAACAAACCCATTTTTAAAAACCGCTCATCTTTGGTTTGGTTGTATACTTCAAGTAGTATAATACCTATCACCGCACGGTCCACATCTTTTGGATAAGGAATCAAGTGAGCTTCTTCTTTTAAAAGTAGTTCAGCCCTTTTGAAAAGGCGTTTTTGCAAATCTTCATCTTTGCTTCGTTGTGCAAAGGTTAAGGCTCCGTACCATGCACAGGCATCGGGATAAGTAATCTCACTGGGAGGTATGACCTTAAACGCTCCAAAAGTACTATGAGGGCGTTCCATAAATCTCTCAGATATTCGTTTTCCGATAAGTTTTGGATCAGCATTTTTAGGGAAATTCTGAAATGATGCAATTACTTTAGTTTTTTGTGCTGTAGAATCATTATTACAGGTAACAATCCAAGTAATTACAATCAAAAATTTTATCATTAATTTCATTTTAAAGGTTTTTGGGTGAAGGTAAAATATTTGTGGTAACGTCAAAAGTCAGAACTTGCCACCGATAAGCCTTTAAAATACTGGTTGCAACTAACCTTGAGTAATTGGATTGTTAAGAATAAAATTGTAAGGCCTAAAGCCTAAAAATAAAGTTTTGGCTTAGGTTTTAGAGCTTGTTTTGGAATTATAGAAATTAGGTAAAAAGTGAGAATCGGCTTATCTTGTTATCGACCAAAACAACAAAAATGATGCAGACAAGTTTTTCTGAATTCACCGATTCTCAGTGGCAATTTATGGATAAAATTATTGCCGATCAAAGGAAACGTAAACATAGTTTGAGAGCAATTCTAAATGCTATTTTTCACTCAATAATACGGGTTCTCAATGGCGGGATGCCGCCTAGCGTAATTTAGATTAAATATCCAGCTTGGGAGACTGTTTTCTATTATCGGGCGGCGTTCCGCTTTACTCAATTTAAACAGCGAGGTATCTGGGAAAACATCCTTGATACCGTAGTGGTAAATGTACGAAAAAGACAAGGAAGACAAGATACTCCAAGTTTATTAGCCATTGATAGTCAGAGTGTTAAAAAAGTTCAATTTATAAATGAGGAGACTGGTATTGATGGTGGAAAAAACGTAAATGGACGCAAAAGAACCATCCTTGTTGATACACTTGGTCTTCCTTTGTCAATAAAAGTAACAGCCGCTAATATTTCAGATAATCAATCGGACCGCCCTTTAGATTTGTACTTTAATTATTTATAATAAAAACTGTTATTACCGTTGTCTTTTCTTTTTGCTTCTTTTTCTTTTGTTGAGATGTGGATAAGTAAGATATTTACAGTAAGAACTAACCAATCGGTGGCGGCTACCCGTACGCCAAGGCTAATTACGGGGAGTCACTTAAATTTGGGGCAAACTTCCTTTACTACTGGACATACAGGAGTTTTCCCTGATCAGCATTTTTAAAAATGTCGTTTAATACGCCAATGAATCTTTTCAAGGACCAAATTTTAGCTTTGATGATTGAAATCCCTTGCCTGAAATATTAAGCTATCAGCCGAGAGGGTTTATTTCTATAGATTTTCTTTTTTTCAACTTTGTTTTCAAGTCCTTGTTGAACACTTGAAACATACGCCATGACTACCAGAGCCATCATTAAACAGATTTTATAATCTTTACTAAAGTTGAGGTCTTCTATATTGATCCCCCCAGTGGAGCTGCATTGGATTTCAGATGTTTAAAACAAATTTGACTAGGCGCCCCCCTATGCCACCTTATCCTACATCCGTCCAATATTTCTTTTTTATCTTGAAGGGTAGAGATAAAATTTACCAAAGGTTCTAAGTGGTCATCTTTATCATTTTTGACAATTACCACGGAGTAGATATTACCTTTCATTTGGAACTGTTTGAGTACACTTTTCTTAGTCTTTTTGGCTTTCAGTGCCATTTTCTCCAACTTGGAATAGACAAAGCCCAAAGACTCCGAGATAGGTTTATAATAACAAGTTTTACTCATTCGGATGATAAAATCTATCTTTTTATTTACCGGAAAAGATAGCCATTTTTCGCCAATAAACTGGAGTGCCAGCCCAGTCACAATCCGCCAGTAAAATTTTACCAGAAAGTTGGTATCTCTCACATGTCATTTTTAGTCCAATTTAAAGAGGGGTGAAATTTCATACCCTTTTTGATAACACAAACACATCATGCTAGCATCATTTTTTGTGGTAGCTAATTTCCCCGAAGTTTGGGTGATACCTCAATTATCGTCCAAAAATGAGTAAAATAGAAGTAGTGTAACTATATTTTTAGGTTGAAAACGCTACTTTTCGTCTGATTGTAATGAAAACCTCATATATGGATGCTTTGTTTCCGCAGGTGCTGCATGTATTCGGGGTAAAAAATAACAGCGCCAAAAGCAACTAATTGCTTTTGGCGCTGTTATTTTTTACCGAAACATAATTTGTATTAAATTTTAATGCCTAGTTCTACTTTCGCTTCTATCAGTTTTTCCGGTGTGATAGGAAGGTCACGCATGCGTTTGCCGGTAGCATTAAATATAGCATTGGCAATGGATGCGGCTACGCTGGTGATCCCCAGTTCACCAATCCCTTTCACGCCCATCTTGTTGGCGATCTTATCGTCTTCCGGCAAGAATACTACATCAATGTTTGCCATATCCAGGTTTACAGGCACATGGTAATCTGCAAAAGAACGGGTGATAAAATTTCCGAAATTAGGTTCTATCCGGGTTTGTTCTGCCTGGGCCATTCCTACGCCCATCGTTAAACCGCCGATGATCTGGCCATAGGCCGTTTTAGGATTCAAGATCTTACCTGCTGCACCCACATTCACCATTCGTTTTATGCGGAACATGCCGGTGTCTTTGTCTACCCATACTTCAGAAAAGTTTGCTCCAAAAGAATATACTGAATGTTCGTCAAATTCTTTGGAAGGCCCGGCACTGCCTTCTGCTTCAAATTTTGTGAGCTGATTTTTTTTCATCAGATCAGCCAGTTCCACTTCTTCCTCCTCTTTAATATTGCGGTTTTGTTTGAGTGTTTTGATG
>JACMOW010000131.1 GCA_014377775.1 Pedobacter sp.
GTTGAGGTGTAATACCAGTATTGCCCATCGTTAATCTTCTGGTAAATATTATTTCCAATTCCAGGAAATGAGCTCATAGCTCGTGGAAAATATTGATTTGTTTCGTTATTAACCGCATAATTTACAGTTCGATCCATTTTTAGTGTTGGCTTGAAATCTATAGCCGCCGCCAGTTTCTTTAGCACAGGGGAAGATGCAATTACCTTGCCATCGGAAATAATCAACAGCCCCTTTCCCTTATTATATTTTGTTCCTGTTTTATCCCAGATAATAGCAACTTGATGCCCATGGTAATTTACATCATCTAATGCAAAATAATCCCATTCATCGGGGATCAGCGGATTTACTTCTATAGAGTCTGTTTCTTTAGGTTCTAAACCTACCAAACCGGTAATAACTTCATCGACAAAAGCAGAATGAAAATAATGTTCGCTATGCCCAATCACATCATGCCCTTGCCATGAACCTGTTTCCGGATCATTCGCTTCGGCAATATAAGGCTTGCCGTCTTTACGATGCGTTTTCGCAAATATTCTTAGCTGTTTAAAATAATCTGCTTTATTCACATAGTCCTGCTTGTAGTATTTAATCACATTTGCCATGGCTTTAAGGGTTTGGGAAGTGGCATAAGGCCAAGCATTACCGCTCCAAGCACAGCAATTTTTAGCAACATTAAATAAGGGATCACCTTTCTCTACTGTAGTTGGCCCAAAAGCAGAGAAAAAATAATTTGGATCCATTAGGTATTGCCACGCAGATTCAAATCCGGCATCAGGCATTCTAAAATACCACGGAATAAACCCCATTTGCTCCCTTCCATGCAAATCACCTGCATACTTGCCTGATTGATAAGTTAAGGTATTGGCTTTAATACCACCTTCTTCATCATTTTGAAACCGATGAAAAAAGAAATTTCGTTTTGGGTCCCAACATTTTTCTAGAAAATTTTTTTTTAAGGTTTGGGCTTTTTGGTTAAATAGGGTAAACGTATTTTTATCTCCATCAAGAAGAGCAATATTCCTAATTGCCAATGCATCCGCCCATAGGTAACTATTTAATGTGGGCCGATAGCCTGGCGAACCGGCAAACCAATCCTTTGTTTGCCTACTATTAATATTTGTTTCCATACCATCATGCATGCCATCCCAAGAAAATAGGCCTTCTTCTTCCACAAAATGCTCTTTTTCCCACCCTTCGTAATTCTTGATCAGCTGTTTTTTTAAACCGAGTACAAACTTTTTATCTTGGTTTACTTTATAAGATTGCCAAATGGCGTCGCCAAGCCAGTTAGAATAATTGCGGGGTTGTGCTCCCAGGGTGTTAAACCAGTACGAAGCATAATCCTGGACAAATCTTTTGTTTTTTAACCAACGAAATTCATACAACTGATGGCCGGCAGGGCAACTGATAGCTCCATACCTACCAGACCACCACGGTCTATCTATAAACTCTGTTGAGCTATAACCAGTTTCTGGCGAACCATATACCAAATGGGCGGTCATCATTTCCCAACGGTAATAATACGTTTTATCGATTTCGCTATCTGGACTCTCGAAAAAAGGAATATTTTCTTTGTACCATGCCCAATCTTTATTTTGCCAGAAATCAAACCGATCTAGCATGAGCTGTTTATCTAAAACTTGACCTTGGGTAGTGGAGTTAAAAAATAACAGCATCATAGCAATAATGAGAGGCCTTGTATAATTTTGATTCATGATAAATAGTATCGTTTTGTTTAATTATTGATTAGTTTGAGGTTAAAATCCGATTTGGTACATCACATTTTTAGTTACCAGGTCCCAATTGTCTGTTCTAAATGATGATGCAGGAAACCCAGCTTTATTAAACAAATTAGCCGATTCTGGGTTGTCTTCCCACGCATACCTTACCGCAACTGGGTTGATAATTTTGTTGCTGTAAACCACAACAGTATTCCCTTTTAAGTACGCGCTGGCATCGAAAAATTTTTGATCTTGGCCCGCTATCGTAAACCCTTTTAATAATTTAAAGGTATCTTTTATCATAAGTTTACTTTCTAAGGAGTTGAACGAAATGATAATTCTATTTCCCTCTAATTTGTATTTTTCATAAACAGGGCCACCCGAAACTATAGATTTACCATACACTTTTTTCAATGCAATAGCAGCCAGCCTCTTTCCCACATCTTGTTTATTTTTTGGATGTATATCCTTTGCATCGCCAATATCGGTCGTTACCGCCATTCCCGTATTTGGCAATGCAAGTGCACTGCGCTGTGATTCTCTGAGCTCTGCCCAAGTGCTGCCTTGTGCCTTTGTGCGTTTATCCATGCTGAAATTAGCCAACTGTACAAATAAAAAGGGAAAATCACCTTGTTTCCAATGGGCTCGCCAGTCGTTAATTAACAAAGGAAATGTTTCTCTGTATTGATAGCCGCGAGATGCGTTCGATTCGCCCTGATACCAGATTACTCCTTTAATAGGATAAGAAGTTAAAGGATGTATCATTGCATTGAACAATAACGTTGGATAAGTATTGGGATAAATGGCAAACCCATTGGCATTTACAGAAGCAATTCTATATTTCCAATCTCCAGAAAGCCCAAAAACTTTTTCTCCAACGGTTAAGTATATTTTATCGGCAGGGCTGCCAAAACCCCCTCCCCCTCCAATATCTTCCACTCTAATCACCACGCTATTTTTCCCAACTTTTAATACTCCAGCCGGAATGACATATTTACGTTCATCGGTTGGTCTCGCTTTTGTTTCTCCAACCTTAACACCATTTACATAAGCTTCATCAGTTTCATCAATACGTCCCAAATTTAATACAGCAACGTTTAGTGCATCCGTAGCATCAATGATAATTTCTTTTCTAAACCAAACCGAACCGTCTAACTTGGGCCAGCCTTTTGTTTCCCATAGTCCAGGAATATTCATAATTTTCCAACTTCCATCATCAAAAGTCGAATATTTCCATTGATCAACCTCCTTTAGTTTGGGAAGCGGTCCTTGTACTGCAGTAATTTGCGCTGTTAAAAGAGCTAAACTTTGCTCATTAACTTCTGCAATAGTCGCCTTAGGAATCTTTGAGGTCATGTCTGTAAAAGTTGCACTTTTTTCGAAGGCTTTGCTGCTGATCCACGTTTCTATAATGGTACCTCCAACATTAGTGCTGATAATACCAATGGGTATTTTCAAATTGTGATAAAGTTCTCTCGCAAAAAAATAACCTACCGCTGTAAACCCTTTAACATTATCTGGACTAACAGGTTTCCACAACCCTCCACTTAGTGTAGCATTAGGTTGAAGACTAACTATTTTTGGAACGTTAAAACACCTAATTAGAGGGTAATTTGCCTGTTCGATTTCTATTTGAGCATTAGCGGTAATACCTACTGGGAATTCCATATTAGACTGCCCAGAACATATCCATACA
>JACMOW010000132.1 GCA_014377775.1 Pedobacter sp.
AGAAAGAGTTTGGACGGTTATTCCAGCCTTTGTGTTGACCTTTTTAGTGTTAATGGGGTTTTTAACATGGAGATCTATTTTTTATAAGATGGATGATCCAAATAGCAAACCAATAAGTATTGAGATAACTTCTTCACAGTTTGTATGGGATATTCGCTACCCAGGAGCTGATGGTGTAGTGGGAAGAAAAAACTATAAATTGATAACAGATATTAATAGTTTAGGCATCGATTTTAACGATAAAAATAGCATTGATGATCAAATTGTTAATGAAATTGTATTGCCTGTAAACAAACCTGTTCGGTTTCGCTTAACCAGTAAAGACGTGTTACACAGTTTTTACATGCCACACTTTAGGGTACAGTTAAATACGGTTCCGGGTATGACTTCTTATTTTGAGTTTACGCCAACCATCACAACTGACCAAATGAAGGTGAAGACAAACGATCCTACTTTCAAATACATCTTGCTTTGTGCAAAAATTTGTGGTACCAATCACTATAATATGCAAAAAACTGTTAGAATTGTTTCCGAAAAAGAGTACAAAGAGTGGGTGGTTAAACAAGAAACTTATTTAACCAACGATTTAAGAAAGACTTTTAAATTACCTTTACTTGATGAGCCAATAGCTATAGATACTACCGCAAAAACTAGTCAAATCGCTTTAAAAAAATAATATAGAGCCCTTATTATGTCAACTATATCAGTACACGATACCCACCAACACCACGAAACGTTCCTGTCTAAATATGTATTTAGCATGGATCACAAAATGATTGCCAAACAGTTTTTAATAACTGGTATCATAATGGCAGTGATTGCGATGGGTTTATCTATTTTATTCAGAATTCAATTGGCTTGGCCAGATAAAAGCTTCCCAATTTTAGAAACCTTTTTAGGTAAATGGGCAGAGGGTGGTAGAATTAGGCCCGACTTTTACTTGTCGCTCGTAACCATTCACGGTACCATTATGGTGTTCTTTGTGTTAACCGCAGGGTTGAGTGGAACATTTAGTAACCTGTTAATTCCATTGCAGTTGGGTGCAAGAGATATGGCTTCGCCATTCTTAAACATGCTTTCTTATTGGTTCTTCTTTATGGCTTGTACGATTATGATGAGTTCATTTTTCATACAAACCGGGCCAGCAAGTGCAGGGTGGACGGTGTATCCGCCATTATCTGCTTTGCCAAAGGCAATATCTGGTTCTGGATTGGGGATGACTTTATGGTTAATTAGTATGGTTCTTTTTGTTGCATCATCACTAATGGGTGGTATTAACTATGTAACTACTATTTTAAATATGCGTACCAAAGGAATGGATCTTTGGAAAATGCCATTAACAATATGGGCGTTCTTTTTAACTGCTATTTTGGGTATCCTATCTTTCCCTGTATTAGTTGCGGGTGTAATTTTATTGGTGTTTGACCGTAGTTTTGGTACAAGTTTCTACTTGTCTGATATTGTAATGGGTACTGAAATTTTATCTAACCAAGGTGGCTCGCCCATTTTATGGCAACATTTATTTTGGTTCTTAGGTCACCCAGAGGTATATATCGTAATTATGCCAGCCATGGGAATTGCATCAGAGGTGATCTCTGTAAATTCAAGAAAACCAATTTTCGGTTACCATGCCATGGTATACTCATTAATTGGTATTACCATATTATCGTTTATCGTTTGGGGTCACCACATGTTTGTAACAGGTATGAACCCTTGGTTAGGCGGTGTGTTTATGATTACTACCTTAATTATTGCAGTTCCATCTGCAGTAAAAACATTTAACTGGTTAGCTACATTATGGAGGGGTAATATTAGGTTTACGCCAGCAATGCTGTTTGCAATTGGTTTGGTATCTTTCTTTATCTCTGGTGGGTTAACTGGTATTTGGCTAGGAAACGCAGCGTTAGACATTAACCTACACGATACTTATTTTGTGGTTGCCCACTTTCACTTGGTAATGGGTTCTGCTGCAATATTCGGTATGCTTGCTGGTGTTTACCATTGGTTTCCGAGGTTGTTTGGTCGTTTAATGGATAGGAGATTGGGTTATTTGCACTTCTGGGTTACTTTTATTTGCGCTTACTTAGTGTTTTTCCCATTACACTTCTTAGGATTAGATGGCGTACCTCGTAGGTATTATGCTTTTACCGAATTCGAATTTATGCAAAAATGGTTAACAGTAAATGTACTGGTAACTTGGGCTGCAATTGTAGCTGCATTAGCGCAGGTAGCATTTTTGTTTAACTTCTTTTACTCTATATTTAAAGGCGAAAAATCTACTCAAAACCCTTGGCAAGCAAATACATTAGAATGGACTGCTCCAGTTGAACGTATACATGGTAACTGGCCAGGAGAAATACCAACAGTTTATCGTTGGCCGTATGATTATAGCAAACCTGGTGCTGAAACCGATTTTATCCAGCAAAATACACCGCTTTCTGAAACCATGAGCTCTAATATGCCGCATGATTTTGAAGGAAATGTAGAAGCCGAAGAAATTCAAAAAGCTTGGGATGCAGAAAACAAAATAGTAGAGTAAGCTAGCTAAAAGTTTAAGCCTTTCTTTTTAATCTATTACACATCCAATGATTTCTAAATCTGAAAATAGATTTATTAGATTAAACCTTATAACAATTGTGGTAACGCTATTTGTTATATTGGCGGGTGGAATAGTGCGTAGTACAGGTTCTGGAATGGGTTGCCCTGATTGGCCAAAGTGCTTCGATCAGTATATACCTCCAACAGATGTTTCTCAGTTGCCTGAGAATTATAAAGAGAAATACGTTGCACAACGATTGGCTAAAAACGAACGTTTTGCAAAGTACCTCCAAAGCATGGGCAAAACAGAACTGGCCAACAAGATTAGGCACGATCAAAGCATTACACTTCCAGAAGAGTTTAATGCGGCTAAAACTTGGGTAGAATATATTAATCGATTGGCTGGTGTGCTTTTAGGTCTGTTTTTATTGCTTACTGCTGGCTATTCGTTTATTTATCGCAAAAAAGCCATGCGAATATGGGTATTGAGTATCCTAAATATTATTGTAGTAGGGTATCAAGGTTGGTTAGGCTCCATTGTAGTGTCTACAAATCTTACACAATGGATAGTTACGGTTCACATGCTTTTGGCATTGGTTATTTTAGCGATTTCTATTTACACCTATAACTACGCGAAGCAACTGCACAAAGAAGGAAGTATAATTATGTATCGCATTGCATGGCTTAAAGGTTTTTTAGCCTTTACAATTGTAGTAAGTATTTTACAGATTGTTTTGGGTACTGAAGTAAGAGAAGGTATCGATTCGATAGCAAAATTGCTACCTTCTGCTGCACGAAATACTTGGATTGAAAAGTTAGGGGATGTATTTTCATATCACAGAGATCTGGCAATACTAGTAACTATATGTAACTTTATCGTTTATAAAATGGTAGTGGATCGTTTTAGTGGTAAGGCTCTACCCTTAATGGCTGCTAATTACATTATTGTTGTACTGGTTGTGCAGTTAGCCAGTGGTTTTTTACTTGCCTATTTGGCCTTACCGCCTTATGCGCAAGCCATACATATTTTATTTTCAACCGTGTTATTTAGTCTGCAATACTATCTTTTTCTATTGGTATACAGAACAACTACATATCAACCTAAAACAAGTTAAAATTGAAAACGTTTTTTTCAGACTTTTCTAAACTAATCAAATTCAGACTCACCTTTTTGGTTGTGTTTTCGGCATCCGTTACGTTTTTAATTGGATCTAAAATTCAAATTGATAGAGGTATAGTGGAAAGTATTAATTGGACCAACTGGCTGATTTTAATAGTTGGTGGCTTCTTAGTAACCAGTGCAGCAAACTGCTTTAACGAAATTATTGAAGTTGATTTGGATAAATTGATGTCGAGAACAAAAGACAGACCAATGCCTGCAGGTAGAATGACCACAGGACAAGGTTTGGTATTGGGCTTGGTAATGGGTATTGTAGGTACATCTATGCTGGTGAGATTAAATTTGGAAACTGGTTTACTATCTGTATTCTCTATTTTTCTCTATGCATTTGCTTATACGCCATTGAAACAAAAATCTCCTATTGCAGTATTTGTAGGTGCTATACCTGGCGCTTTACCTCCTTTAATAGGGTATATTGCTGCAATAGGTGGGCAATCGAAAATTGGATATGTGCCAGTAGATTATGAGATTGCGCTCATCCTTTTTTTAATCCAATTTGTTTGGCAATTTCCTCACTTTTGGGCCATTGCATGGGTTTTGGATGATGATTATAAACTAGCCGGATTTAGGTTGTTGCCAACCAAGAAGAGAGATAAAACCAGTGCCATCGTTACTTTTATAAGTACATTGGTTTTAATTCCCGTAAGCTTATTGCCAACCATTCGTGGTTTTGGAGGTTTTTATATTGCTGGGGTTTCAATTTTGGCCGGAATTGCATTTAGTTATTATGCTTACCAATTGATGGTAAAGTTAGACTTGCCTAGTGCAAGAAGGCTGATGTTCTGTTCTTTCTTTTATATCCCATTGGTACAATTAGTTTTATTATTTAATTTAACAATATAACATGGAATTTACAACAGCACAAAATGTAATATTTGATGCCAAACCAAAGAAATTTATCGTTTGGCTATTTGTGGTCTCATCCACCATTATGTTTGGAGGATTTACGAGTTATTATATCGTATTTGCCGCCTCAAAGGGTAAGGGGCATGGTTTGGTACTTCCAGATATGTTTATGTACAGCTCACTTGTATTGGTGACAAGCAGCATAACTTTATTTTTAGCCAGTAGGGCATTAAAAAATGGGGAGATCAGCCGTCAGCGTTTGTTCTTGTGGGCTACACTCGTTTTGGGTTTAGTTTTTGGTTATATGCAATTCAGTGCATGGTCTGCTTTGTACCAAAGCGGAGCAGCTTTAGTTAACAATAACGCTGCAATCTCGATGATTTATATCGTTTCTGGGTTTCACTTATTGCATATTTTTGCCGGACTTTGCTTTATTCTCAATAGCCTAATTGGGATATCGGGAGAGAAAGCGATTTATAAACAAGAAATCGCCTCTATTTTTTGGCATTTTATAGATATTTTATGGATATATCTGTATGTTTTTTTACTTTTGAACAGTTAGAACTTTTAACAAACTATTATACGATTAAAAATGGATTCATTATCGAAGTTAGATCAAGTTAAAACCACGGCATGGGCTGGTGGCCATTCTCCATGGTCAGTAGAATATGGCAAAATAATGATGTGGTTTTTCTTGTTATCAGATGCCTTCACGTTCTCTTCATTACTGATTTATTATGGAGCGCAACGGTTTACAAAATTTACATGGCCAGCGGCAGACTTGGTTTTCCAATCTATACCTGGTGTTGGAGATACCGGATACCCATTGGTATTTGTTGGAATAATGACCTTTATTCTAATTATGAGTTCGGTTACGATGGTTTTGGCTGTAGAAGCGGGCCATAGAAGAGCAAAGAAGGAGGTAATATGGTGGATGGTAGCTACAATTATTGGGGGGTTCATGTTCTTGGGCTGTCAGGCTATAGAATGGACACATTTACACCACGATGGTTTTTGGTGGGGAACAATTCCAAGTCCTGAAGAATTAACGCATTTCTTTAGAGGAAATGTGTCTACAGTAGCAGCTCAGCAGTTTGCCAATTTGTTTTTTACAATTACGGGTTTTCACGGTTTCCACGTATTTAGTGGGGTGCTGATTAATATTATTATTTTAATTATGACCATTAATGGTACTTTCGAAAGACGAGGACATTATTTGATGGTTGAAAAAGTAGGTTTATACTGGCACTTTGTAGATTTAGTGTGGGTATTTGTATTTACATTCTTTTACTTGGTTTAATTGTTACGTTATAAATAAAGAATTATGTCAGAGCACAATACACATACAGAAGAGCATGCACCCGGTGAGCATGAGGGAATGACAAAAAAGAAAATTTGGACCGTATTTGGAATTTTATTACTGATTACCGTAATCGAATTTATCATTGCACTGTGGGTAATTCCACAAGGGTACATGACTCAGCATATTGGTAACTTTCTCTACATCGGCCTAACTTTGTTAAAAGCATTTTATATTGTGGCTTACTTTATGCACTTGAAATTTGAGAAAATAGGGTTACAATTGGCACTAACCGTTTCATTCGTATTTATTATTTATTTTATTGTTTTAATGTTGGTAGAAGGAAACTACATACACGATCACATTTTTCAAGTTTAATGAATTCAAGTCGAATTAAGAAGATATTGATCCTGGTAGCCATCTTAGCGGTGCCAGGATTTTTATATTATTTACTTCAAGAAAAGGGGAAAAACAGGTATAGGCCCTTGGCAATATATGGCCCTAAACAGGTAGCAAAAACTTTTCACTCGGTTAGAGGAGAAAACATACCAGATACCATGTATCATACCATAGCTGATTTTAATTTACTCAATCAGTACGGCGCTCCAGTAAGCTGGAAAAATTATAAAGGGAAGATTTTTATGTTGAACCTATTTCATGCAAGCAATCGAACATTTAGTGTCGATTTTGCAAATAAGGCGATGGAAGGTTTTACAGAAAAGTATGTTAAAAATACCATGCTCCACTTTATGAGCCTGAGTATTAATCCGGTTGAAGATCAGCCTTCGGTATTGCGTAAATATAGTGATCAAATTTCGGCCAAAAGGGGGAAATGGGATCTGTTAACAGGTGATAGTACTCAAATCTATCAACTGATAAATAAGGGCTTGTTTTTGGATGCACTTAAAACCACCAAAAATGGTGAAAGTAAATTTATCTATAGTAATATGTTTGTGCTAATCGATTCACAGCATCGCATACGTGGATATTATGAAGCTACAAACAATGAAGCACTTTCTAAGCTAGACGACGAGATTAAAGTGCTGATTGCGGAAGAGTTGAGAAATATGAGAGACGGTAGATAGTGAAAAGTTGAAAGACTAAAGCTTAAATCGCAAAATCCAAACAAATAACAAACTAACATGGAAGCAGCAGTAGAAAAGAGATATAATAAATGGATCATCGTTTTATCAGTAGCTATACCTTTGGTAGTTGCGATTTTATTTAGGGTTAAGTTAAGAGACTTAGGCTTTGATGTTAAACCGTTATCATTTTTACCTCCAATTTATGCAACTTTTAATGGTTTAACCGCCGTTATTTTAATTGTAGCGGTTTGGGCTATAAAAAATGGAAAACGAGTGCTTCATGAAAATCTAATGAAGTTTGCCATCTTTCTTTCAGTTTTATTTTTGGCCATGTACGTGGCGTATCACATGACCTCTGAATCGACAACATTTGGTGGCGAAGGGATTATCCGTTACGTTTATTATGCTATCTTAATTTCACACGTCAGTTTATCGATAATTATTATTCCCTTTGTGCTTATTACTTACGTTAGGGCTTTAGCGCAAAGGTTCGATAAACATAAAAGGATTGCGAAAATTACTTTTCCACTTTGGTTGTACGTAGCGGTAACAGGCGTGGTTGTTTATCTCATGATATCGCCATATTATAATTTTTAATTCATATTTAGCGCTAAATAGGTATATTTGTACCATGAGAAAATTATTTACTTTTCTTTCTATAATTTTTGTATTATCCCTTTTTAGCCCTGAAGTAAAGGCACAATGCTCCATGTGCACAATTAGTGCAGAACAGGGAACAAAAAATGGAAATACACAAGGAAAAGGGCTTAATGATGGCATTATCTATCTCTTAGTAATTCCTTATCTACTCATCGCTGGTATCGGAATATTGTGGTATCGGAATTACCGGAAAAGGATTACTCAAGAACCTTTAAATTCATAAGCTGAAACTAGCATACTATGAAGAAGACATCTAAATTATATGCACTGGTAAATGGAAAATGCCCCACTTGTAGAAGAGGAGATATATTTACGGGAAGCTTGTATGGTTTTAACATTCAACGGACCAATTATAGCTGCAGCCATTGTAATCAACGTTTTGAAATAGAACCGGGTTACTTTTATGCAGCAATGTATGTGAGTTATGCCATGAATATGGCCGAAATGATTACCATGGGTTTCGCTACTTACTTTTTTTCTGGAGGTAGATTGGACTTCGACTCGATTTGGATCTATGTTGCCGTAATTTTTTTAGGCTCACTATTGTTATCGCCCTTCAATTATCGATATTCACGTATCATTTTATTACATTGGTTATCGCCAAAAATAAAATACAATGTGGCGTATGATAAACCTTAATTTAAATAGGCTCATAGGATGAGGAATATAGAAATTTGGTAACATGTTAAATAAAAAGACTTTCGATTTTCTTGAAAAAATAGTTGAAAACAATAATCGTGAGTGGTTTGCGGAAAATAAGTATTTATACGAAGAAGCGAGAGTTGATCTATTAATGCTAATTACTGAGCTGATTAAGGAGTTTTCGGCTATTGACCTACAGTATTCGGCAGATACAGAGCCAAAAAAAGCATTAATGCGTATTTATCGTGATGTTCGCTTCAGCAAAAATAAGGATCCCTATAAAAATAACTACGGTATCGCATTCGATGTTAAAGCGTATGGCCCAAATACACCAAGCTATTATTTGCACATACAGCCCGGAAAATGCTTTTTTGGTGTTGGGTTTTGGCAACCTGAATCTCAAATATTAAAAATGATCAGAGAAGAAATTGATTATAATGCATCCGAATTTTTAAGTGTAATTGATGCAGATGATTTTAAAACGACCTTTAGATTAAGCGAAGAGGATAAACTTAAAAAGGCACCTAAGGGCTATGAAATTGAACATCCACAAATAGAATTATTAAAGTTGAAAAGCTTTATTGCCATCTATAATATTGAGGATAGAGAATTTTTTAAACCTACCATCGTTAATAAGTTGAAAACTGCTTTCAAAATTATTCAACCTTTCGTGCTATTTTTGAGAAAAGCTACTACAGTGTAGTTTAACTGGTTAAATTTGTAATTGAAGATTAACCAAATAACCAACTTACCAAATAACCAACAATGAAAAATACTTTCTTCGCACTATCAATTTTTCTCCTTGCCTCAACAATTACTTCCTGCGTAGTTTTATCACCAAAAAAGTATAAAGCACTATTGGCTAAACAAGACTCGCTAAACACTGGGTGGAATGAATCGCAGTTAAAGGGAGAAAATCTGGAACAATTAATTACTAGGTTAAGAAAAGATACGATGAGTTTAAATGGGCAGCTTGCCGACTTAAGAACGCAATATATGGAGATGGATGGCAATTACAATAAATTGCGCAGCAATAGCTCATCAGAAATTAATAAACTATCTGGTAACCTTGATAAACTTTCAGACGACTTAAAGAAACGTGAACAACGTTTAAAGGAAGTGGAAGAAATTTTGCGCAAACGAGATGAAGCCACTAATCAGCTAAAAACTAAACTTCAAGCAGCTTTATTGGGCTTTACCAAGAATGGATTAACTGTAGAAATTAAGAGTGGTAAGGTGTATGTTTCTTTAACAGATAAATTATTATTCCCATCTGGCAGTATTATTATTGATAATAAGGGAAAACAAGCTTTAACGCAACTTGCGAATGTTTTAAAGCAACAGCCTGAGATTAATATCGCTGTTGAGGGGCATACGGACTCTCAAAAAATAAATAATCTTGGCCAAATTAAAGACAATTGGGATTTGAGTGTACTAAGATCAACTTCGGTAGTACGCTTTTTAACCGAAGAGCAAAAGGTAGAAAGTGTAAGAATGACTGCTACCGGTAAAGGCGAGTTCCAACCCTTAGGTTCGAATGCAAATGCCGAGAGCAGAAGTAAAAACCGCAGAATTGAAATCGTACTCTCTCCAAAATTAGATGAGTTGTATGATTTGATTAAGAAATAGCTTAATCAACAAACTCCATTAAGGTGCGAAAAGTTAAAACGCTATTCTCAAATTTTGCCTGTAGCTTTGCTTGTAAATCTGCAGCAAAGTTGGTTTGATAATCTTGATAATTTGCTTCATTTTCGGCAATATATTGCGCACAATATGTTACGCCCTCATTCGGTGAGTCTAAAACTTTTAATAATCGGTTGGAAACAAATTTATTGGTTGCCATCACTTCAGGGATATGAACCTCTTTCATCCATTGTAGCCATTCCTCGGCTGCTAATTCTTCAATAATTAGGGTTACATTGTATAATATCATTTCACAAAGGTATAAAATTATCGCCGCGCAAATTTCTAAATCGTTTACGTGCCTCAGCATTAAACATACTGCCTGGATAATCGTTCATTAATTTTTGATACAAAACTTTTGCTTGCGCTACGTCGTTTAATTTATTTTCTAGCAAGTCTGCCAATAAAAATAAAGCATCATCCATCCATATACTTTCTGGATGATCGCTAATCATTTCCTTTAGCACCTCAACTGCTTTAGCTAATTCATTTATTTTGAGGAAAATTTTTGCTTTCGACATTAAAATATCATCATTCAGACTATTATTAGGATATACTATGCCAATGCTATCCAATTTTGATAAGGCCAGTTCTGGCTTATTTTTAAATTGTATCATTTCGGCTTCGGCATAGATTAAAAGCGCAAGGCTGTCATTTTTGCTTTGTAGATTGTCTGAAATTAACAAACTTAGGTTCAATGCATCATTTGCGATTAATTGTGAGGTAGATGCTTTCAAGACATCTGCTTGCGATTTGGCATACTTAAAATCGCCTTGATAAAAAGAAAGTTTAGTAGAACGGAATTTTGCATCATTGCCTATAGGTTGATTTTCGAATTGTTTTGCTACTTGTTCATAAATCAACACCGCCTCCCATGGCTGTTGCGTTAAGATATAGGTGTCGCCAAGCTCCAATTTGATTCTTCCTACATCTATTGCCGCAATTTCAGGAATGGTTAGACATTCTTCTAGGGCCGCTTCTGCTTTTTTTAGGTCGTTTAAATAATAAGCCTGTAAATAGGCCCATCTTTGTAGGGCAAACATCGTTTGCGAAGTTTTCCCGTACTCCTCTAAAATGCTTTTATATTGATCTGCTAATTGGTTAATTTCTTTATCCTCGTATTTTCCAGTAAGCGCCAACTCAAACTTGGTGTTTACCAATTGAATTCGTGCGGCTAAATAATACTGACTAGTTTTACCTTTGGTTAAAAGATATTCATACGCTTTTACAGCCGTTAAATAAGCTTTATTGGCAACAAAGGTATTTGCTGTGTTATAGAGAAAAGCACCATCGTCTTTGGTCCGTTTATCTTGCGCAATCAATTGTCTTAATGCAATTTCATACTGCTGCTGCTGTAAAAACTGCCAAATTAAAAGCTGATTAAAAACTTCAATATCTGTTGCTTTTTGAAGTTTTTTTAACAGGGCAACTTGAAGTAATTGATAATCGCTGTTTCCTTCAAATATGGAGGCAAAAGCATTTTGAGCTTGAGGAAGCAGTTGAGGCGTTACGGCGAGTGCACTGATGTATTCCTCAATCAATTTTACCTTGTTTTTCTTAAAACGATAAATACCAATCAATTCATATATAAAAGCCTGCTCATCAGCCAATAATTTTCTACCCTGTATAAAGGTATTAATAGACATGTCATACGCCTCAAATCGATAAAAATGATTAGCCAGTTCCCTAATGCTAAACTCATCTTTTTGAACCTTAGCAATGACTTCTAAAAACACCTTGTTTGCGTCTTCTGTACGGCCATTTTCTAAAAAAACTCTGCCCAAGGCAATTGGATACTGTGTTTTAAGTGGAAATTGCTTGATTAACTTTTTAAGAATATTTTCTGCTTCAGCATATTTCTTAATTTTTATAAGGGAGGTAAAATAAAGCTCGAAGTAATTATCGTCTTTGGTTTGATTAAAAAGTTTTTCTAATATAACAGCAGCTTTATCGTATTCTGCTTGCTGATAATATTGATATGCTAGTGCTTCATCAACACTATTCTGCGCGTGAAGCAGAAAAAAGGAAAAGGTAAAAAAAGCGATTAAGCTAAATTTCTTCAGTAGCATATCAGGTGGTTTAAAACGATGCAGAATAATAGGATTGCTAAAATAACGAAACCGTGATGATTTTCCCAAAGCTCATAGAGAAATAGTAAAATCATATCGCTTCATCACCGATGAAAAAATATAAACCGATGAAAAATGTAACAGCGTATTCTAATTGTTACTCATATTTTATTTGAATGCAGTACAATGTTGCTACATTGAGTATCGAAATATGACGATTGCGAAGAAATATATTTGTTTGATAATCATTGCATTGCTATTTGCTTGTAAGCAAGAAAGTAAAGTAAAAGTAATTCCTGTGAACAATTTTTTTAAATCACAAGATAAAGCTACTTATCGTGTTTCGCCTGATGGCAAGAGCCTTTCTTATTTAAAACTACAAGATAAAAAGCAAAATCTATTTGTAGAAGACCTGGTAACTGGGAAATCAATTCAACTGACGAAGTTAATTGAAAAGAATATTAGTTTTTACTCATGGGTAAGTAACAATGAGTTAATTTATTATAAGGAAAAGGAAGGCGGAAGATATCAATCCGATCTTTTTATCATTACTAAGGAAGGTAAAAATGAGCGTCAGCTAAGCGTGAATGAAAAAACGCGAATTCGAGTTTTAGAAGACCAGCTAATTGACGATAAATATTTGCTAGTGCTATCGAATAAAAGAGATTCTACGGTTTCTGACGTATACCGCTTAAATGTAAGGAATGGGAAAATGGATATGGTGGCACAAAATCCAGGCAATATTACCAGTTGGATGACGGATAATAGGGGCAAATTGAGGATGGCAGTTTCTAGTGATGGTGTAAACCAAACCTTATTGGTTAGAGAAAAGGAATTTCAGGCTTTTAAACCAGTAATTACCATTAATTTTAAGACCACCTTATTTCCAATCGCCTTTTCAGAAAATGATCCTACGCTAATTTATGCTATTTCTGATGTAAACAGAGATAAATCTGCGCTGGTAGAACTCGATTGTACAACAGGAAAGGAAAAAAGTATTCTTTTTGCAAATGATAGCTTAAATGTGGTTGATGCCCAATACTCAAAAATTCGAGGTAAAATGGATTATGTGGTTTACGAGCGTTGGAAAAAGGAAAAGCACTATTTAAATCCGGATGCGAAAGGTTTTTATCATAAATTGGATAAGCTACTGCCAAATACCGAGTCGCGTATTATTGATCAGGATAAAAATGAAAAGGTATTCATTGTAAGAACATTTACAGATCGTAACCCTGGTTCTTATTATTTGTTTAACGCCATTAACGGTACAATAAAGAAATTAAGCGATATTAATTCTGTAATTAATGAGGTAGAGATGTGTGAGATGAAGCCTATAAAATACACCTCAAGGGATGGTTTAGAAATAAATGGCTACCTCACTTTACCATTGAACTCGAGGGGTAAAAATTTACCAGTTGTTGTAGTACCGCATAGTGGGCCTGGGCAAAGAAATACTTGGGGCTTTAATGCCGAAGTTCAATTTTTAGCAAATAGAGGTTATGCAGTATTTCAAGTGAATTATAGAGGTTCATCAGGATATGGGAAGAGTTTTTTTGCGGCAGGTTTTAAGCAATGGGGCGGTAAGGTACAGGATGATATTGAAGATGGGGTGATGTGGTTGATTAAGGAGGGAATTGCAAATCCTCAAAAAGTAGCTATTTATGGGAGTGGCTTTGGGGGGTTTATTGCCTTAAATAGTGCAATTAAAAGTCCGAAATTATATAAATGTGTTGCTTCAAATTCCGGAGTGCTTAATTTATTTAACTATTTGATTTCTATCCCACCTTTTTTGCGTTCTAATTTGCAGATGGTATATGACATTGTAGGAAATCCAGCTACGGATGTAGATTATATGCGGCAAGCTTCCCCAGTTTTCCACGCAGATAAAATTAATATTCCTATTTTTATTACCCAAAAGGTGAATGATCCAAGAATTAACTCAAGTGATGCCATTCGACTAGTAAAGGAGCTCAAGAAGCGAAATATTCAGGTTACCTATTATGAGAAGGAAGAAACGCCATTTGCAGTGGGGCGCGAAGAAAGTAGGCAAAAAGTGTATACTGCTTTGGAGCAGTTCTTAGAAAGCAATTTGAAGAAGAAATAACCCGTTAAATCTAAAATGATTTCAGAAAAAGATAGTGGTTATCGTAAGAATTTTTCATTGATAGTAATTTTTATTGTCTTAATTTCTCTTGTCTTTATTCTTTCTCTTTTTTTAGCATTTAATTTTAGTAAAAAGAATATAGAAAACGATTTTGTATCGGCCAAAGCCAATGTGCTCGAAGAAAGTATTAAGCCCTACAATGATTTCTTTTTAAACAAGTTGCCAGAAATCTCTTTTTACAATGGATATTTGGACTCGGCAACGGCAACAAAATTTGTAGGCACTATTTTAACGCAATATCCATTCGTAACGAAGGTAATTTTTTACGATGCTGAGGTTAAGAATGTTCGATATGAAGAAAATGGATTAAACTACGGCGATCTTTCTATCGGAATGAAAAATGTTTACCAATTTGGAAAAGGTATACCTAAAGATTCAATTAAACTTTTTGGAGAAAATGAGGTAAGAAATAATGCAGATTTAGAAAACTTTAATGAAGTCTCTTTTAAACTAGCCAATTTTGTAAAAGTACTGGATACTACAAAAGTTCCGAGTGAGGAAGAGCTTTTTAGCAATTTTACCAATATACAAGCCAATCGAATCGATTATTTTAACGTTCCAAGCCTAGAGATTTTGAAGGTTTATAAGCGGATGATGATGGCTAAGCTAGATTTGCAACCCATTTATCAACAAGATATGCTTTCTTTTGAGCTTGATCCGAGTAAGATAAAAATAAGGAATACACGACCATTATTGTATCAGCAAATAAGAATTGAGCCTATAAGCTATGATCCATTAGACACATCATCAGCATATATTACTGGAGAGATTACCTTAGGTGGGCCATTCTCTGATTACAAACTCTATTTTATATCTTCAAAATCTTTTGTAAAAAAGGAGATATTTAGCTTTTTCTTGCCGATAGCCGCATTATTATTTTTGTTTTACGGTATTTTGGTATTGGTTGCATTTTTAATTTACCGCAATTTAAACATTAACCATAAAATGTTTAAACTGCAATACGATTTCGTGACAAACTTAACCCATGAGTTTAAAACGCCAGTTAGCGTAATTAAAATTGCAGGAAATAACATTAAAAGTGCAACAAGTTTAACCGAAAGGGAACAGAAAATGTATGGCAAAATTCTAGATGAAGAAGCCGATAAGTTAAATGGCTTAATGAATAAGCTTTTGGCCTTTACTC
Organism: Pedobacter sp.; assembly: GCA_014377775.1. Classification (GTDB taxonomy): domain Bacteria; phylum Bacteroidota; class Bacteroidia; order Sphingobacteriales; family Sphingobacteriaceae; genus Pedobacter. The sequence goes on from JACMOW010000132.1 coordinate 15,312, forward strand.
AGATAGAAAATAAAGCGATTACCTTAAATCGAGACGAGATAAACATCGAAGATTTTATAGAAAGTACCATCGATGTTCATAAGTTAAAGCACCCTGATTTCGATTTTACATATGAAGTTTCAGGTTTTACTACTTTTATTACAGATCCGGTATTGTTGGGGAGTTTATTTGATAACTTAGCGGAAAACGCTTATAAGTATTCAAATAATGAGCATAAAAAATTGCATATTACAGCTCGATTAATTAAGGATAGAATTGTACTTCGATTTAAAGATGCAGGAATTGGTATTCCTTCCTCAGAAATAAATAATATCTTTAAAAAGTTTTATCGCATCCAGAACCGATACAATCAAAATGGAAGTGTAGGTTTAGGTTTGGCTTTTTGTAAGGAATTGGTAAACTTTATGAATGGTGAAATTTCGGTGAAGAGTGTAGTTAATAAAGGAACTGAATTTAAGATTGTGCTACCGTATATAAATTAATTGAATCAATATGTCGAAAGGAATGAAAATATTAATCGTAGAAGACGATGAAAACTTGCGTTTTTTAGTCGTTCATCGTTTACAAGCAGAAGGATATCAGGTGTTAGAAAATAGTGATGGACTAGCTGCTGTGGAAACAATTATGACTGAAAAACCAGACATTGTATTACTCGATTGGATGTTGCCTGGTAAGGAAGGCGCCGAGGTTTGCGAGGAAGTGAGAAAGGGTGGCTATGAGGGATTAGTGATTATGATGACGGCTAAGGCACAAGATGTTGATAAGATAGATGCCTACAATTTTGGCGCATCTGATTATGTAACTAAACCATTTAACATGGATGTTTTAGTAGCGATGTTAGACAGTAAAGTTAAGTTTTTGTTGAATAACGATCGTTCAGAAATTCACCGTTTCGGAAACATGGAGCATCATCCAAATATACACACGCTCTTCCGCGAAGGCAAGAAAATTGAATTAACCATTTTGGAGAATCGGATACTATTATACTTTTTGCGTAATCCAAATAAAGTGATTAATCGCGACGAATTGATGTTGGTGGTTTGGGGTTATAACTCTGATGTAAATACCAGAACACTGGATATGCATATTGTTCGATTGCGTAAAAAAATTGAACTGAATCCCGATAATCCGCAATTGTTGCAAACGGTAAGAGGAGTTGGTTATCGTTTTAATGCAGGCTAAGCATCCATAAAATCACGTATTGCAAAATCATTGTTCCATCTAAAAAGAAGAAATAATAATATTCATTCTTTTTAAGGCCCGATTTAAAAATTAGCCATCCAGTGATGAGAATGGTTAAAGCAAGGCCAATTACTTCTAAATTGATTGTTTTGGCAAATAAAATTAACAGGATAAGGTAGGCGCCTAGTAGTGCTTGACAAAATATCCATGCTTTTTTCTCACCCAGTATTACTGGAATGGTTTTTAGCGCGTAAAGTTTATCTTGGAATAAATCTCTGATATCAAA
>JACMOW010000017.1 GCA_014377775.1 Pedobacter sp.
AAAACTGAACATAAAATACAAAAAATTCAGCTCGATGATATTTTATACATTGAAGGCTTAAAAGACTATATCTCTATTTTTACGAAAAGCGAAAGGGTAATCACACTTCAAAACATGAAGAAAATGGAAGAAACCCTGCCAAAAGGTGAGTTTATCCGCGTCCATAAATCGTATATTATCTCTTTAGATAAGGTAGAAAGTATTGAAAGGAGCCGTATTGCTATAGCTGGTAAAATTATCCCAATTGGCGATACTTATAGAGATGAGTTTTTTAAATTAATTGATGGTAGAAACATTTAAAGGTTTTACTTCATATCCTTTAACTTTTAGCGCCTTAATTAAGCCATCTTCTCCTACCAAATGGCCAGCACCAACGGCAATGAATAAACTTTGGTTCTGCATGAGGGTAGGCAATTGAGCCATCCATTTTACATTTCGATTCTTTAGCAACTGATCAAGTTCTTCTTGCGTATAATCATCCGATTTTACAAATAGCTTTTCTAGTTCTTGAAGATTTTGTGTAATATAGTAATCGTACAATTTTTGTCCTTCTTTTTTAATCTTTTCTTCGTTAGCAATACTTTTTAATAACAGCACCTTTTGTCTTTCTAGGTTATTTCCAAACAAAATAGTAGCCTGGTCTTCGACGGTTTCTAAACCAATTAGTTTTTTATTATTCGCTTTGCCATAGTCTTGAATATATTGATCGAGGGCGGGATTAGTTTCACTAATCGTTTTAGGCGCTGTAAATTGCATCATCGTTATTTGTACCGCAACAGGTTTCATCAAGTTAAATAATTTAAGATCGTAGCCCGAAATCTTCTTTAAGTAAGCTGCCACCAATTGATATTGATTTGGAGTTAATAATTTATCGAGAAAATTATTCTTCATTAACATGTGGGGAGTAAGCTTTGCAACCATTGTTTCGTCAATTATCAGTTCGCCCACTATGGCATCGGCCATGCCTAATTTCGTTTGCAGTACTTTCATCGTGTCGATAAAGTCTTTTCCAGCAAAATGATAGGTTCCGAATAGGTAAGATGATTTTTTCAAGCCATTCCCAGAAATCTCCCATAATAAAGAGTTTTCTATCTTTTTTTGTTGGGCTTTGCTGTTTAGGCTTAAACTTAAAAAGCCAATTAAAAGATATTTTATCATACGCATGATGTAAGCGTTTGATTCAATTTTTCTCTTATTGTATTTTCAGCTTCAAGTGTAATTTCTTCGGCATTTTTACCAGTTTTATCTACCGGCTTTAAAACCGTCCAACGAATGGCATTTCCTACCCCTAATGGCAGTTTTCCATAGCGTACAATTTTCCAAGAATTTTCAATCGCTACTGGCACCACTAGGGCATTGGGGACAGCTTTTAGTAGGGTGGCAATACCCCCAACGTGAAATGATTTTAGTTGTCCGTCTTTTGCTCGCGTACCTTCTGCAAATATCAATGCACTCCAATTATTTTCCTTCATTCTACGGCCTAGCTTTATCAATTCAGCCACTGCTTGCTTGCTATCTTTACGGTCGATGTTGGCGCCACCCCCATATTTTAGATTAAATGAGATGGAAGGGATTCCTTTTGTAAGCTCGATCTTAGAGATGAATTTAGGATGATATTGCCGCAAATTCCAAATCAGGCCAGGAATATCGTACATGCTTTGATGATTGGAAACAAATAGGATGGGTTGGTTTAAAGGCAGATTTTGCTGATTTGTAAAAGTTAAGCTATTGAATAGTAAAAAATTACAATTATTTAAAAAGAAGTTTAATATGTCTACTGAAATTTTATGCGCTTTGTAACCAAAAACTCGATAGCATATCCATTGTATCGGATGAAAAATACAAAGGAATAAAAAGAAAAAAAAGTGAAATAACGATCCAAAAATATAGCCTAAAATCTTGTTCATGTTAAATTTTTCCTTATTCAATTAATAATCTTGTTTTTAAGATCCCAACAACATGCACGCTGTCTGTAATTTAGTGCTCATGGTGCAAGATAGGGATTTTTCAGACTTACAAGGTTTCTTTTGTTTACTCTGGTTCAAACGTCGTAAAGCTTTCGGTTGAAAGGTTGGCGTGGAGTGGGCTTGCGTACTGGACGTAGGATCAAGGTTTATTTCAGCGCTTAACATTAAGGGAAGAAGGGTGCTAAACAATATTATGGCAATATTTCCATTTGTAAAAGATTAAAAGTAGCTTTGCCGCTAGAAATGAAACACTTTGTTGCCATATCACTTGTATTTTTTAGCTTAACTCAGCTTGCTAGAGCAGAGCGAGCCGAAGGTCTTAGGTTAATAACCGAAGGGTATTGCAACCAACAGCAAGTTTCAGTACAAAAATTTACGCAGTGTACTCATCCCTCAAATGATGATCAGTGTACCTATTTCCTTACTTCGAGTGAACTTGCCTTAATTGGTATGCTTTCTGAAGCAAAAACTACAAAATATAGTTTACAAGATCAAAAGGTAAGCGATTTAATTGTAGTTGGAAAGCCAAAAAATAATAGCCCTTAGTACTAAATAAAGCTAACGTTATGCTATAACGTACGCTATGCTTTTATCTCGTATAACTGCCAAGTTAACTTCAAATAGTTAATGGCTTGGTTGTTGTAAACTACACATTTTAGAATTTTTAAATAATAATTATAAATACCCATGTTAGGATTTTTAACCAAGATATTTGGAAGTAAATCAGAGCGAGATATTAAGATATTACAACCCTTAGTTCTCCAGATTAACGAAGAATACGCAAAATTATCGTCATTAAATAACGACGAATTACGCCATAAAACGATACAATTTAAAGAAACCATTGCTGCAGCAATTGCCGATATTGATTCGAAAATTACCACTACTAAACTAAACGCAGAGGATTCAAACTTATCCTTGTCAGAAAAAACAGCTTTGTACGATGAGGTTGATGCTTTAGCAAAAGAGCGCGATGTAGAACTTGAAAAAGTATTGCAACAAATTTTACCTGAATCGTTTGCGGTTATCAAAGAAACCTCACGTAGATTAAGCGAAAATGAAACGCTAGAGGTTACGGCAACACCTTATGATAGAGATTATGCTGCGCGCAAAAATAATGTTAAAATTGTTGGCGATAAAGCATTTTGGTCCAATAAATGGGAGGCCGCCGGAACTGAGGTTTCGTGGAATATGGTGCATTATGATGTGCAGCTGATAGGTGGTATGGTTTTACATGATGGTAAAATCGCCGAGATGGCAACAGGAGAGGGTAAAACTTTGGTAAGTACGTTGCCAGCGTATTTAAATGCGCTGGCCGGACAAGGGGTGCACATTGTAACGGTAAATGATTATTTAGCACGACGTGATTCGGAATGGAATGGTCCGTTATTTGAGTTTCATGGCTTAAGAGTGGATTGCATCGATAAGCATGAGCCAAATTCACAAGAACGTAGAAATGCGTATCTAGCAGATATTACTTACGGTACTAATAATGAGTTTGGTTTCGATTACCTGCGCGACAATATGTCGCAAACACCTGATCAATTGGTACAACGTAAACTTCATTTTGCAATGGTTGATGAGGTGGATTCTGTATTAATTGATGATGCGCGTACACCATTAATTATATCAGGACCAGTTCCCTTTGGGGATCAGCACGAGTTTCATGAATTAAAGCCACGCATTGAGCGATTGGTAAATGCGCAAAGAACCTACATTACACAAGCATTAAATGAGGCTAAAAAATTAATTAACGACGGTAAAGCTGGAACGGAAGAAGGTGAAGGCGGTTTAGCGCTTTTGCGGGCACATCGTGGTTTGCCAAAGAACAAGGCATTAATTAAGTTTTTAAGTGAAAGTGGAGTTAGACAAACGTTGCTTAAAACAGAAAATCACTATATGGCCGATCAATCCAAGAATATGCCAAAGGTAGATTCGGAATTGTTCTTTTATATAGATGAGAAAAATAATCAGGTAGAGCTAACCGAAAAAGGGATCGAATTAATTACCCAACAGGGTGAAGATGTGAGTTTCTTTGTATTGCCAGATGTAGGTACTGAAATTGCAGAGATTGAAAAATCATCATTAAGTGGTGAGGAAAAAGTTGCCCAAAAAGATAGCTTAATGCGCGATTACGCAGTTAAGGCAGAACGTATCCACTCGGTAAACCAATTGCTTAAGGCTTATACTTTATTTGAAATCGATGTAGAATATATTATTGATGAAGGTAAGATTAAGATTGTAGACGAGCAAACAGGCCGTATTATGGATGGTCGTCGCTATTCTGATGGTTTACACCAAGCAATTGAAGCGAAGGAAAATGTGAAGGTAGAAGATGCTTCACAAACCTATGCAACGGTTACTTTGCAGAATTTTTTCAGAATGTACCATAAACTATGTGGGATGACGGGTACAGCAACCACTGAAGCGGGTGAATTTTGGTCTATTTATAAATTGGATGTGGTAGAAATACCAACCAATAGAGTAATGGCGCGAAAAGATGAGCAGGATTATGTATACCGTACCATTCGTGAAAAATACAATGCAGTTGCCGAAGAAATTGTAAAATTAACAGAAGCAGGTAGGCCCGTATTGGTAGGTACCACCTCTGTTGAAATTTCGGAGTTATTAAGTCGTATGCTTAAGCTTCGTGGTATCAAACACAATGTACTGAACGCTAAAATGCACCAAAGGGAGGCAGATATTGTAGCCGAAGCTGGTCAGGCAGGTACCGTAACCATTGCCACCAACATGGCGGGTCGTGGTACGGATATTAAACTTGGCGCCGGTGTTAAAGATGCAGGCGGTTTGGCGATTATTGGTACTGAGCGTCACGAATCTCGCCGTGTAGATAGACAGTTACGCGGTCGTGCAGGCCGCCAGGGTGATCCAGGTACTTCACAATTTTTTGTGTCGTTGGAAGATAATTTGATGCGCTTGTTTGGTTCGGAGCGGATCTCTAATATCATGGTGAAGATGGGTATTGAGGATGGAGAAGTGATTCAGCATTCGATGATTACGAACTCGATTGAGCGCGCGCAGAAGAAAGTGGAAGAAAACAATTTTGGTGTGCGTAAGCGTTTGTTAGAGTATGATGATGTGATGAACTCTCAACGTACGGTAATTTATGCAAAGCGTAAGAATGCATTGTTCGGCGATCGATTAGATGTGGATATGAACAATATGGTATTTGATGTTGCAGAAGATGTGGTGACCGAATATAAAGAGATGTCTAATTATGAAGGATTTAAGCTCGAGGTGATTAGAAATTTCTCTTCGGACTCAGCCATTACAGCGGCTGAATTTAATTCAAAAAACATCCATAGCTTAACAGATCATTTATTTGAAGAAGTGACGGATTTTTACGCCCGTAAATCGGATGGCATCATGAAGCAGTCTATGCACGTTTTAAAACAAGTTTTTGAAGAACGCGGCGAGCAAATTGAGCAAGTAGTTGTTCCATTTACAGATGGAATTCGTCAGATTAATGTACCTGTTGATTTGAGAAAAGCAATCGCAAATAACGGTAGAGAAGTAACCAAAGCATTTGAGAAAACAATTATTTTAGCGCTTATAGACGATAGTTGGAAAGAGCATTTGCGGGAGATGGATGAGTTAAAACAATCGGTTCAAAATGCAGTGTATGAGCAAAAGGATCCGCTAATTATTTATAAAATGGAAGCCTTTAATTTATTCAAAAGCATGTTAAATGTAGTAAATAAAGAGGTGGTGGGCTTCTTGTATAAGGGCGGTATTCCAGTTCATCAAGATGCCGATGAGGTGAGAGAAGCAAGAGCGCCTAAACGTGAGCAAACTAAATTGCGCACTTCAAAACCAGAATATGGCGTAGCGAGTAACGCTGCCATGCAAATGGAAGATACCAGAGAGGCGGTTCCTCAACAACCTATCCGTAAGGAAGTAACTGTTGGAAGAAATGAACCTTGTCCGTGCGGAAGTGGCAAAAAGTTTAAAAACTGCCATGGTGCCAATGGGTAAATAAAAAAGGCCCAAGCGGAAGCTTGGGCCTTTTTTATTTGTATTCCCCGCCAATTATGTCGATTTTTGCTATTCATGAGAAAGTTATCCCTTTTTATATTAATCTTGTTTATGGCAACAGCAACCTTTGCGCAAACTAGGGGCAAAGTAACCATCTTCAAGGATCCTTTAATTGATAGTTTAATTGCAAAACGGATTGAACTAAATACGAAAAAGCCAACCACTACAAATCCAGCATCATCCGTAATTGTTTCCCAAATGGGTTATCGGGTTCAAATTTTTTACGGTTTAGACCGCCGGGAAACATTTAGCGAACAAGCAAAGTTTAAATCTTTATATCCTCGGTTACAAAGTTATATTACTTACAAAGAACCAAATTATTATTTAAAGGTTGGCGATTTTAGAACACGTTTGGAAGCGCAGAATTTTCTTAACGAACTGAGAGCAAATTTTCCAACACTTTTTATCTTTAGAGAAAAAATTAATGCTCCGATTTTAGATCTGAGTAATAAATAAAAAAATGCGTTAACGACCAAAAAACCCCATAACTAACAGCACAAGTAAATGAAGGAAAAAATACAAGAATTATCGTCCAAAATATACAATGATGTAGTTGGTTATCGTCAGCATATCCATGCCAATCCGGAGCTTTCTTTTAAAGAATATCAAACCTCGTTGTTCATTAAGGAGAAGTTAACTGCTTGGGGAATTGAATTCAAGGAAATGGCAAATACAGGGGTGGTTGGTTTAATAAGAGGTGAATTACCTTCTGATCAAATTATCGCCCTGCGTGCAGATATGGATGCCTTACCCATTCACGAAACGAATGATAAGCCTTATAAATCTAAAAATGAAGGGGTTATGCACGCCTGCGGTCATGATGTACACAGTTCATCACTTTTGGGAACAGCCTATATCTTAAATGAACTAAAAGCCGAATTTGGAGGAACAATTAAACTAGTTTTTCAGCCTGCAGAAGAGATTTTACCTGGCGGTGCAAGCATAATGATCAAAGAAGGTGTACTTGAAAACCCGAAACCTCATGCCATGCTTGGGCAACATGTAATGCCACTCATCGAAACTGGAAAGGTAGGTTTTCGTTCGGGTATTTATATGGCCTCAACCGACGAGTTATATGTTACAGTACACGGTAAGGGAGGGCATGGTGCACAGCCACATCAAAATATAGATCCAGTTTTAATTACAGCACATATTATTGTTGCGTTACAGCAAATTGTAAGTAGAAATGCCGATCCACGTTTACCCTCGGTGCTTTCGTTCGGAAAAGTAAATGCAAACGGCGCTACTAATATTATCCCAAATGAGGTTAAGCTAGAGGGAACATTTAGAACATTAAATGAAGAATGGAGAAAGGAAGCGCATCGTTTAATGAAAAAAATGGCAGAGGGCATTGCCGAAAGCATGGGCGGCTCTTGCGATTTTAATATTATGCATGGTTATCCCTTTTTAATTAATGAGGAAAAGCTAACCGAAAATGCTGTTGTTTATGCTCAAGATTACTTAGGTAAGGAGAATGTAATTGATTTGGATATTTGGATGGCTGCCGAAGATTTTGCGTATTACTCACAAGTTACAGCGGCTTGCTTTTATAGATTGGGAACCGGAAATGTAGCCAAAGGCACAACCTACTCTGTACATACACCTAATTTTGATATTGATGAAGACGCATTGAAAACGTCGACTGGTTTAATGGCTTACCTTGCATTAAAGCAACTCGGGAATTAACTTTCTTGGGCATAATTATTGCGCTACCTATACAATGAAAAAAACAATTCTACTACTGGTATTTTCAATCTTTTGTTTCATAGCTAAAAGTCAGGAAATTCCTCGATTTAACCCCGACACTATTAGAACCATTCAGCTAGACTCTGTAGTAAATATTATTGGAAAAAAATTCGGGATAGAGACGTTTATACAGGCGATTATTAACGATACCAGTTTTTATCAAGCCTTTAGAAACATGAAAAAATATAGCTTCATTGCCGAGAATAGGATTTATACTTATGATAAAAAAAACAAGGTTGATGGAAAGGTATATCGTAAAATAAGGCATAATAATGATGGGCCATATAAAATGGAATACTTGGTAAAAGAGGATAACGGAAAAATTTATAAAAAGAACGGAAAGTACCAATTATATACTGTTGAAATGTTCGATTATATCTTTATGAATGCCTACAATACTGATTTTGTTCCAAATGCACCGGCAAGTGATGGTAAAGGAGGAGGATCAAATGAAAGCTATAAAGACAAGCTAAAAACTTTGATTTTTAATCCTGGGAGACCTATCAAGGGCTTACCATTTATAGGTAATAAAACCCAAATTTTTACTGCAAACATGCGCCAATATTACGATTATTCATTTTATAGCGCTACCTATTTAGATTCAATCCCTGTTTATCGATTTAAAGTTGCAGTAAAGCCCGAATTAAGTGACTGGACTAAAGATGGCTTAATGATTAAGGAATTAGTCACCATTTTTGATAAACGTACTTTCGAAATTCTAGGTAGGTATGTAGACATGAAGTATAGTAATATGCTGTTCGATTTTGATGTACAAATGAATATTGAAATGAGTTATTTTGAAGGAGATAAATTGCCCACTAAGATTACTTATCAAGGCAATTGGGACTATCCCTTAAAAAAGGAAGAACGCGCCAGTTTTTTGGTAGTCCATAAAGATTATAAGCTCGGAAAAAGCAAGTAATTTGCGATTTTTAGTATCTTAGATACCAGCATGCGCATAATGCTCACAAAGAGCAATGAATATATGCTAATGCTATATTCATTACCATTAAAAATAAAATTATATTCCAATGAAAATCAATTTAAACTTTTAGCAATGAAGTCATTTTTTCGCTTACCTATTCCTGTATTTTTGGTGGTTTTACTTTTTTATGGGCTGAAACTTAATGCACAAATTTTAACTTCTAAACAAATTGATAGTGTTGCTGAGCAAACTCTTCGAACTTTCGATGTGCCGGGGGTTGCGGTTGCTGTTATTAAAGATGGTAAAGTAATTCATACCAAGGGTTATGGAGTGCGTTCTATTAAAACCAATCGAAAAGTGGATGAACATACCTTGTTCGGTGTGGCATCTAATACCAAAGCCTTTACCGCCGCGGCTTTAGGAATGTTAGTAGACGCACAAAAAATAACTTGGGATACCAAGGTAATTGATGTAATTCCTGAGTTTAAATTATATGATCCTTATGTAACTAGCGAATTTACCATTAGAGATCTGCTAACACACCGTAGTGGATTAGGTTTGGGTGCTGGCGATTTAATGATATGGCCAGACTCCTCAACGGTTGATAAAAAAGAACTCATCCATAATTTAAGGTATTTAAAACCAGTTTCTTCTTTCCGTACCAAATATGATTATGATAATTTATTGTATATCGTAGCGGGCGATGTAGTAGCTAGGGTATCTGGATTAACCTATGAAGATTTTATTGAGCGCAAAATTATAAAACCATTAGGCATGAACGAAACGGCTGCTTCATGGTATCGTTTAAAGGATAAGTCTAATGTAATCGATGGCCATGCTCCATATCAAGGGAAATTAATCCCTGTTGGTTTAAGCTTTAGCGAAATTGCAAACGCAGCTGGTGGCATGTATTCGAACATTACAGATATGAGTAAATGGGTAATTGCTATGATGAATGGTGGTAAGTATGGTGACAATTTAGCGCAGAAATTATTCAGCACTGAAGTACACCGTGAGTTATGGACTCCGCAAACTATAATTAGTGGCGGTAACCCCACTAGTTTTAGTAGCTACGGATTAGGCTGGTTCTTAAGTAATGTAAGTGGTAATTTTCAGGCAACGCACACAGGAGGATTATCAGGAATTGTAACTCAAGTAACCATTTTACCAGATATGAAATTAGGAATTATTGTGCTAACCAATCAACAATCGGGTGCTGCCTTTAATTCAATTACCAACTCAATTAAAGATGGATACCTAGGGATTAAAGGACTGAATAGAATAAAAACATATAATGATTCTCGACTGGCTAGAGAAAAACAGTCTGATGAAATTGTAGCTAAGGTTTGGGCAGACATTAATGCTGCACAAAAAACGGCGGTTACAAAGCCAGATAATAAGCACTATTTTGGCTCCTTTAATGATGCATGGTTCGGAAACGTTACTATAAGTGAATTAAATGGAAAAATGCATTTCCAAGCCAAAAATGCGCCAAAACTAATAGGAGATATGACCTACTATAAAGGCAATACCTTTATAGTGAAATGGTACGACCGAAGCTTAGATGCCGATGCTTTTGTAAATTTTACTTTAAATAAAGAAGCAAAAGCAGATGGATTTAAAATGGCCGCAATTTCACCACTAACCGACTTTAGTTTCGATTTTCAAGATTTGGATTTTAAGATAATCGATAAAAAATAACCTTAACCTAATAAGAGTATAAAATGAGAAACCTTAATAAACTAAGTTTTTTTTTAGTTGTATTTTCAATTTTAATCGTAAATATCGCCATGCAAAAAAAAGCAAAAAGAGTAATTTTCTTTGGCGATTCAATTACACAGGCCGGAGTTCAGGGCAATGGATATATTAATTTGCTTAAAAAAATGCTAGACGTAACAAAGCATGAATTAATTGGAGCAGGAATAGGTGGCAATAAAATATACGATCTTTATCTGCGCATGGAAGATGATGTATTGAATAAAAAGCCGGATCTGGTTTTTATTTATGTCGGAATTAACGATGTTTGGCATAAATTGGGGGCAAAAACAGGCACAGATTACGATAAGTATTTAAAGTTTTATCAGGCTTTAATTAACAAAATACAAGCCAATGGTAGTAAAGTGGTGCTCTGTACGCCAACAGTAATTGGCGAAAAAAAAGACGGAGCAAATGAGGTAGATGGCGACCTAAATAAATATGCGGCTGGTGTAAGAGAATTGGCTGCAAAAAATAACCTGCCACTATGTGATCTCAGAAAAGCATTTATGGATTACGAAGTGTTAAACAATATTGAGGATAAGGAAAAGGGAATACTAACAACAGATAAAGTGCATTTAAACGATGCAGGAAATAAATTAGTGGCCGATACAATGCTACCATTCCTCAAATAATCCTAGAAATCCTGTAATCCTAGTAGTAAATGATTAACCGTGAAACGATAGACAAAATAATGGAAACTGCCCGAATAGAGGAGGTGGTTGGTGATTTTGTGAATCTAAAAAAGCGGGGAACTAGTTTAATTGGCAATTGTCCTTTTCATGGCGAAAAAACACCATCATTTCACGTTTCGGTAAGTAAGGGGATTTATAAATGTTTTGGCTGCGGTAAAGGAGGAGATTCAGTACGTTTTGTAATGGAACATGAAAAGTATTCTTATCCTGAAGCGCTTAAATTTCTTGCTCAAAAATACAATATAGAAGTCGAAGAAACGGTTGAAACAGTTCAGGATGTGGAAGCCCAAAATGCAAGAGAAAGTCTTTATATCGTATCACAATTTGCCGCTAATTATTTTGAAGATCAGCTTTGGAATAGCGCCGAAGGTAAAGCGATTGGATTGAGTTATTTTAAAGAGAGAGGATTTAGAGAAGACATTATTAAAAAATTTAATTTAGGTTATTCGCCAGATGTTTGGGATGCCTTAATACAGGATGCGATTAAGAGCAAGCATGCTGAAGAATACCTCGAGAAAACAGGCTTGGCCATCAGAAATGATAAAGCAAAGCTTTACGATCGTTTTCGTGGTCGGGTAATGTTCCCTATTCATAATTTTACCGGTCGCATAATAGGTTTTGGAGGTAGAACGTTAAAAACAGATAAAAATGTTCCGAAATATGTGAATTCGCCCGAAAGCGATATTTATCATAAGTCGAGTGTTTTATATGGATTATTCCATGCAAAAAAGGCCATTCGTGATACTGATAATTGCTATTTGGTTGAAGGCTATGCTGATGTACTTTCAGTGCATCAGGCCAATATCGAGAATGTAGTTGCTTCTTCTGGAACTTCATTAACGATTGAACAAATTCGTTTAATTGGTCGATTTACACAAAATGTAACCATTTTATATGATGGGGATGCAGCCGGAATAAAAGCCTCTTTGCGGGGCTTAGATATGATCTTGGAAGAAGGACTAAATGTAAAAGTAGTTTCTTTCCCTGCGGGGGATGACCCCGACTCGTATATGCATAAAGTAGGTGCTGGCGCATTTAAAGTGTATATTGAAGAAAATCGTCAAGATTTTATTTTATATAAAGCCAATATCTTGTTGGCCGAAGCTGGAAAAGACCCCATTAAACGGGCAGGTATTATCCGAGATATAGTAGAGAGTATTGCAAAAATTCCAGATCATATTAAGGCTTCTGTCTTTATCCGCGAATGCAGTCGCTTGTTAGAAGTTGAAGAGAGAATATTAGTTTCTGAACTAAATACCATGCGGGCTGCAAAGCTGAGAAAAGGGAGTAGTACCAATGCTCGTCAGGCTCAACAGCAAGATCTTCCGCCAGAAAATTTATTTGCAGATGAAGTACAACTTGTTGCCATCGAGACAACGGCTAATGATGCATTACAAGAACAAGAAATTGTGCGTTTATTATTAACTTTTGGGCACGAGTTGGTGAGTTGGGATAAAATTGACAATATGTATATCGGGTCGTTTATTATGCAAAATCTTACCGATGTAACATTTGAAAATGAGCTGTGTAAAAAAATTATTGATCATTACCGAACCGAAATTGAAAATGGGCAATTGCCAACCACCAACCATTTTATTAAAAGTGAAGATCGGGATATTGCCGATTTAGCCATCACGCTTTCCTCCACACCGTATACCTTAAGTGAGAATTGGTATAATAAACATAATATCTACGTAAGAGACGAAACCGTAAACTTGAAGGCTACTATTTTAGGAGGCTTATACCATCTAAAAAAACGGAAGGTAGACAAGATTTTACTAGATTTATTGAAGGAAATTAAAATGGAGAATGACGCTATAAATCAAGAGATATTAATGCAGCGTTATGCTTTTATTAAAAATGTAGAAAAGGAAATTTCGAGATTTTTGGGCTCTGTAATTGTAAAGTAGGGATGGCACAGCATAACGATTTGGGCGCTACGGGAGAGCGAATGGCAAAGGAGTTTCTAATCCAAAAAGGCTACGAAATTTTAGATGAGAATTGGGTATACGAGCGAGCTGAAATTGACTTAATTGCCTATTTAGATCATATTATTATATTTGTAGAGGTAAAAACACGAAGTTCAACAGGTTTTGGCTTGCCAGAAGATTTTGTAAACAGAACTAAACAACAATTATTGGCGAGTGCCGCTGATGAATATATTGAAATTATGGACCATGAAGGGGAGGTTCGTTTTGACATTATATCAATACTATTTACTAAAAATAATCACGCTATAAAACATATTGAAGATGCATTTTGGCCTACATAAATTTAAAATAGTCCTATTTTTATTACTTTTTTCACTCTTGCAAGCGTGCAAAGATAAAGAACCAATTGCGCTTGGTTTTAAATCGCCCGAGCAGGGACAAACAGTTAAAGTTGGAGATGAAGTGCAATTACAAGTGGATATTCCGTCAACTATTGTAATTAAGTCTATAAGCTATTTACTTGATGGTAATTTAATTTCTACAAAGCAAGATGCAAAGGCGGTTAAAGTAAACACAAAAGATCTAAAACTTGGCTATCGGATAATTACTGCTATTGTTGATTATGACGATCAAATCGATACCTTAAAGATAAATATTGTTCTAAAGTCTGATATGAAGCCAGTTGCTATTAAATATAATGTAGTAAAGACCTTTCCACATGATACAAGTGCCTACACCGAAGGTTTGAGTTATGTGGATGGAAAATTATTAGAAAGTACAGGCGAAAAAGGGGCTTCTTTACTTAAATGGGTTGACTTAAACTCGGGTAAAACCCTACAGCAAACCAAGCTTGATAATCAATATTTTGGAGAAGGAAGCTTAAAAATTGATGATAGGATAATTATGCTTACTTGGCAAGAAAATATTGGTTTTATTTTTGATGCAAAAACATTGAAACAGATCGGTACTTTTCCCTATGAAGAAAGTAAAGAAGGATGGGGATTGGCGTTTAATGGTAAGCAGATTTTAAGAACAGATGGTAGCAACCGAATATGGTTGATGAATAAGGAAACGTACAAGGAAGAAGGATTTATTGAGGTTTATGATGAGTTAGGCCAAGTAGATAGACTAAATGAGATCGAATTTATTGACGGAAAAATTTACGCCAACGTGTATTTAACCAACAAGATTATAATTATTAATCCAAAATCGGGCAAGGTTGAAGCAACGATAGATTTATCGGCCTTAGTGCCTAAAAAGTATTTTAAAACTACTGATGCAGAACAAAACAATGTGCTGAATGGAATTGCATGGGATGTCGCAGGCAAACGCTTATTGGTAACGGGTAAAAAATGGCCTAAAATATTTCAAATAGATTTAATAAAGTAATTTTAAATCGCCTTCTTCGGTGATGCTAAATAACCGTTGTAGGTAATAGACTGTTTATTATTACTACTTACACTTAAAGTGGCATAACCATTAGTTGAAATGGTAAAATTCATTCGTACGCCTTCTTTGGTGTCTTTTGGGTTAATTGTAATCTGCCATCCACCTTTTTTTCGCACAATATTTTCGAAGGAAAATTTGGTAGAAGTAAATTTAAAACCGTTGTCATCTCTATCAATAGGAGCACTAAAAGCTCTCCCATAGTAAGGAAGGTAAGCTATTACACTGTCTGGAGTAATACGAACATCATAATTGGCACCAGTTAAATTTATGCTAGCCCCACCATTTGCACCAGGCATTCTGCTTAAAATATTATTTATTTCAGCACTATTCATTGGCATAGCAGTTGAGGCAACAAACGTAAAGTTTTTCGACTCAACAATTCTCTTAGTAGTGGCTTTATCAGTTTGTGCAGCTACTTGAAACGTAATAAATATGAATAAGATTAACACAGTAATTTTCATAAAACAACTTTGTTTAAAAACGAAAAAATACATTTAATATTGTACGGGCGTACCTTTTGCTCCATAAAATTAAGTCAAGGAGAAAGCAACAAAACTCCCTCCTTATCTGATGAATTAAGCTACAGTTGCTGTTAACGTAGTTCCAACTATAGCTAGGCTGTAAACTTTAAGCGCACTTGTTGAACCTCCGCCAACTGGTTGACTAACAACTGCTCCTGCAGCAGTATATTGCGCGCTATGTAATGAGCATTGAATCATATTATTGGCCTGTATCCAATTTAAGCCCCCACCTTGGTGCGGACAACTGGCTTGTGTGGCTGTGAAAGAAGATAAAGCATTCCCAGCAGCCAGGCGAATAAACAACACACCACTTATCGTAGTAAATGATCCTACCGTTGTCAATTGAGAACCTAAATCTAAATTTACTTTAGTTCCAGAAACACCACCACCCCCAGTACTTCCCCCAGTACTCCCACCTGGAGAAGGCGTTGGATCATTAGATTTGCTTCCACCACAACCAGACATGCAGCTGCCCGTGCATATTAAGGCTACACCTAGCCCTAATGATTTAATAAATTCGTTACGTTCCATAATTTAGTTTTTAGTAAATAGTTGATTTTGTATCAGGATTTTTATTTTTTGATTGGAAAAGACTAAAGTTCCTTGAAATAGTGAAACCAAAGCGTATACCTCCTTCTTTCCACGACTTCTTAGTAGTTGGTATAAAGCTGTTTTCATTAATGTATTCTGAGTTCATAAAATTAAGAGAGAAGATATGTCCACCGGTTTCGATCTCTAAACCGATACCTAAAGGGTTATACAATTCGGCTACTAAATCATTTCTAGAAAGTTCATTAACCAAGGTATATTCAGCTACAAAAGATAAGCGCTTATTTAACTTTAATCTTCCAGCAAAGCCTAAACTAAATAAATTTTCAGGATCTGCTAAGCCTAGGGTTTTTGATCGCATTAACAGCGCAGGCATTACTTGAAATGAGAAGCTCGATGAAAATTTTCTGGAAAGAATAGGTTGAATTAAATATGTTAATCTATCGCTATAGTTTACAAATTCATTAGACGAAAATGGTTCTCTCGCAACTAAACCCATTTGAGCAAAAAGAGTTAGGTTTATGGGCATTCCGTCTGTTTTTTGCTGTAGTAATTTTTGCTTAACTAAAAAATTGAACAACTCATCATTTTTACTCCGACCAATTCCGATCGTTAGTTTATCGGTAACTCCATAATCAAATCCTATAAATAAGTCTGATGCAACATCTAATCCATATAAAGTATGCGCATTACCAAATTTACCACCAATGTCGCCAAAGTGGTGACGAATTCTAAAATCGAGATCTCGTTTCTTTTGGGTTTCAGTAGATTGCGATAAAACAATATGTGTTGCTTTAAAAGTAAATTCTACTTTATTAAATTTTTGATCGCTGCTTAATGAATTGAGCAGTGAGTCTACTTCCTGTGCGCTTGCTCTCATCGCCATTACCGCAGAAAGAAGAAGGAGAAAAATGAAGAGTTTAGTTTTATTCATTATTATTTATTTAAGAGATTTAAGTCGCCTTGTACTTTTACTTGGATAATTTCTGCAATTTTGGTAAACACTAGTTTTGGTATTTTAATTTTATGTGCTTCGCAGGCTACATTAAAGGTAGAATTAAGATTTACAACACCATTTTTTATTACAATTTTACCATTAATTGTTCTAGGCTGATCTACACCATGAACATTTAATACACCCTTTGCCATTACAATATACTCGCCATCTTTAGTAAAGTCTATTTTAGGCTCAATTACGCCTTTAAATTTGGCCAATGGATATTTTTCGCTCTCCATATAGTTTTCATTAAAGTGCTCTTGCATCAATTTTCTATCAAATTCAAGGCTTTTTATTGCAACTTGAATATTGAGTTCTTGTTTTTGGGCTCCTAGTACAGCTACACCGATATAACTTACGGCCTTAATATCTTCAACAGGAGTAGATGAAAAAATATTGAATTTAATATTTTTACTAGTAAAGGTTTGGGCATTTAATTGTTGAAGAAATGCAAAGCAGCATAATACTACTAAAATTAGCTTAATTTTTTTTGTTGAGTTCATAATTTAATTTTAAAGATATTCCGCTAGATTTTAAAGGCACTCTACCTTCTCCAATACCACTTAATGGGATTTTAAGGTAAGGCTCAAAACCTAACGCAAATTTTTTGTTTTTAAGTTTAATGAAATAGGTTGCCGATAGGTCTACTACACTTAAGAAATGTTGATTTGAATTGGTTACTTCTATAAGTCTATCGGCACGAACAGCAGCTATGTATTTATAGGTATAATTTTCTTTAAGCATTAGATAGCTTGAAAGACCTGCATTGAGATTGATTTTGTTTTTTGAGTCATCTAGAATGGAATACGAAGCAGATAATGGTATTTCGAGTACTTTACAAATTGCGTTAACTTGAGCTATGTTTGGCCTAATACTTGGGTTTGCAAAGGTGTAGTCGTAACTGCTTGCAGAATAATTTTTAGTGCCATAATTAAGTCCAGTTTGCACACTAAATCTCTTGCTTAGCCCAATACTTATTCCAATACCTAAAGCAAGACTGCTCTTGCCGCCAATTACTTTCTTTGTAGAATTAAAATCTGGACCAGCATTAATGGCCAAACTAATAGGGAATTTTACTTTTTTTGTGATTGGTTTTTTTATTTCCTCTAACCGGTTATCAATAGGAGCTGTTTTAATAGGCGTAATTATTTGGGTTTGAGCAATTGTAGTTTCAACGCCTTGATCGATCTTTTTAGCGCTGTAGCTCGCTATATTTTCACTCCTACTTTGAGCGTTTGCCAATGGAATTATTTCTGATTTTGGTATACTTATTTCTTTTTTTGTAGGAAAATATCTGACTATTTTAATTTTGTCCAGTAAGTGCGTTTCTCCAGTCTTGTTTTTGATT
>JACMOW010000018.1 GCA_014377775.1 Pedobacter sp.
AAACTAAAAACTAGTTAGGAAAGTAAATTTTGTCTTGCTAAAAACTCCAATTGTTTATTTACAATTAAAAGTTTTGCAGTTAGTTCTTTATTTTCTTTACGAAGAGTATAAATTTCGATAGCCTTATCAATATTAATTCTCAAATCTTCTTCTTGCCATGGTTTTTGAATGTAACGATAAACTTGACCCTTATTAATGGCTGCAATTACTGCATCAATATCTGTATATCCTGTTAAAATCATCCGAATGGGTTCTGGATAAACTTCCAATATAGAAGCCAAAAACTCGACCCCTGTTGTTTTTGGCATCCGCTGATCGGTTATAATTACATGTATATCTTCCTTATCTAGAATCTTGCGCCCATCCTCCGCTGACTCTGCTGTAAAAATTTTATATAATCTCCGATAAGAAGCCGAAAACGCACTTAAATTGTGTGGTTCGTCATCAACGTATAATATATTTGCGCTCATTTGCTTCTAAAATAAAAGTTAAAAATACTTTTTTATTATTACTCTTAAAACACTAATTTAGTTGTTTTAACTTTTAATTGTACATTTATTACACTCAACTAATTATTTTATTTAAATAATGCAATCTAAAACTGTTTTAACTTCTAAATTGTCACAACTTATTGATCAAACTCAAAAGTTAAAAAACACTTATAAGCCCCTCTTTTTTAAACTCATAGATGCCAACCAAATAAAAGAATTTGAAACATTAATACATACTAAAGAAAATTTACAAGTTTTTGATTACATCAAGGCTCAAGTAGAAGAATTTATTAAATGTTTACAACCAACCATTGTTTTTTTACCTCCAACTGAATTAGCCAAGGCTGTAGAAAATAAGTTTCAGGGAAAATCTACAGATGAATATGGCATATGGGTTTACTATCCATGGTGCGCTAAACTTGTTCATTTATTGGATGAAAATGAGTTTATAATTGTTCGTACCAATAGGAATAAGCACAAAATCACACTTCAAGAACAGGAAACATTATCCCACAAAAAAATTGGGATAATGGGCCTTTCTGTTGGTCAATCGGTTTCGCTAACCTTAGCGATGGAACGGGGATTTGGCGAATTACGCATTGCAGATTTTGATGAACTCGATCTAAGCAATATCAATCGGATTAGAACTGGCGTACAAAATATAGGTGTTAAAAAAACAGTAATCGTAGCCAGAGAAATTGCAGAAATAGATCCATTTTTAAATGTGGTGTGTTTCGACGAAGGGATTACTGCCGAAAATTTGGATGCTTTTTTACTTGAAAATGGAAAATTAGATTTATTGATTGATGAGTGCGACAGTTTCGACATCAAAATTAACTCACGCAAAAAAGCGAAGGCACTCGGCATTCCGGTATTAATGGAAGGAAGTGATCGCGGCACCATCGATATTGAACGATTTGATTTAGAACCTGAACGTAAGGTATTGCATGGTATGGTTGAGCATTTAGATATGGAAAAATATGGAACTTTAACCACCATGGATGAACGACTTCCTTA
>JACMOW010000133.1 GCA_014377775.1 Pedobacter sp.
ATATTGCGTTATAAAATTAATTTTTACCTACCCTTTGTCAACCAAAAGAATTTATTGCATGCACATTCTCATTTCGCCTTTACTGGCTGGGTAACCTTGGTGTTAATGGCACTTTTGGTAAATTATTTGCAGCAGCAGCACCTCAACATAAATTATAGAAAATACCATTGGATATTATTGGCCAATTGTATTACTGCATATGCTATGCTTTTTTCTTTTACCCTAGAAGGTTATGCATTTTATTCCATTCTATTCTCTTCCTCTTCTATACTCATTTCTTACTTTTTTATTTTTTTTTTCTGGCGTGATCTTTTACAGATCAAAGACGAATCGTATGCTCCGACTTGGTTTAAAGCAGGATTGATACTTTGGGCCATTTCATCTTTAGGTGCATTTATGCTTGCCTATTTGATGGCTAATCACATTAACATACAGCAATTATATTTTGGAGCCATTTATTTTTTTCTCCATTTTCAGTATAATGGCTGGTTTTTATTTGTGTGTTTTGGGTTGTTATTTTCTTATCTGTACAAAAAAAAAATAGTCCTTCCCCTTTCTATTACTAGAAAAATTTTTATGATAATGGCTATCACCATAGCTCCAACTTATTTTCTTTCCATTCTTTGGCTTAAATTGCCAGCTTTATTATACCTAATTGCAGGGGCAGCTGGGATTTTGCAGTTGCTTGTTCTGTTTTATTTTGTGAAATTAATATTACTTGTAAAAAAAAATGTTACTCAAAAATTTACTACTAAGTATTTGTGGATTTTGGCTTCAATAGCTTTTATCCTAAAAATTATTTTGCAAGTGCTTTCTGTAATTCCCTTTTTAAGTTATTATGCATTTAGCTTTAGGCCCATTGTTATCGGTTATTTACATTTATCTTTTCTGGGTATTATTTCATTTTTTATTTTGGCTTATATCAATCAGGTTTTAATAGCGCAAGGAAAACAAATTTCCAAGACTGGAGCCTTGATATTTTCGACAGGGGTGCTTTTGCAGGAAATTGTTTTAATGATCCAAGGACTTGAAGTTATGGAATTTAAGCCCTTACCCTATGCTAATCTTATACTTTTTTTTTTAGCGATAATGATTGGAATTGGATTAGTTTGGATCGCCATAACGGTATCAAAGTCGGCCAATTATAAATTAACCCAAAACTCATCAACATAATTATTTTTATTGGCAATATAATTTTGAGGAGAAAAAAAGTTTTTAGTCTCTTGTAATATTTCTAAAGGCAAAATATTTTCCAAATGAGAGAAAAGTTCACGTTCTTCAAAGCGAATGTGATCATTAAGCATTTCAATTAAATCGATATAATTTTGCGGTTCCTCAACTACAGAATTTGTAATCAATTCAACTTGCTTTTGGATAAGTTGATGATCTTCTTTCGCTTTTTCACAAAGTGGATCATCAACATATTTAAACAATAACTCCTCTTCTTCTCTAAAATGTTCCTTTAAATGGCTTATCCAAAAATAGTATACGTATTTTCTCAGCCTTTCTATTTCTATTTTTTTTGATATTCCCTGCTTTATTTCCCAACAAAACAATAATCCATGATGATGATCTCTAGAAAGTTCTTTTAAATACTCGCTTCTTTTAATTGGTTTGTTTCTCATCTCGTTATTTATAAAAATTATGCGCTGTGTCTCATAAAATAAACGCCCTTTGCATTAAATTAGCTGTTGGCATACGTTAATAGTTCATTTTCGATGGCGATAGCTTTGGGAAACACGATATTATTTTCGAGATGGATATGCAGATGCAAATCTTCCTCATATTCTTTTAGCATGGCAAATGCTACTTTATAAGTATTACAAGCTTCTTGAGGAGGTGTGTAATCATTACTCAAAGCTGCAATTTTTCTAAAACGATCTCCTTCAACCTCGTGCTCATCCATCATCATCTTTATCGGATTTTTTACCGTTCCAAAATGCGGCTTATCTAGGATTTTATGATGTTGCTTTGCATCGTAAACCGATCTTACAAAGGGGAACAAAATGCCTTCTTCTTTTTTCATGTGACTGGTTAATTCATCAGCACTTGCAAAAAATTCGTCTTTAATTTCAAACAATTCGGGATGATGTTCGCCATGAACTTTACAAATTTTATCGAGATACTGTTTAATAACCGGAATTTTTTCAGTTACATAACGATGGTGTTTTTTCTCAAT
The DNA here is from genome assembly GCA_014377775.1 of Pedobacter sp. Lineage (GTDB taxonomy): Bacteria > Bacteroidota > Bacteroidia > Sphingobacteriales > Sphingobacteriaceae > Pedobacter. The sequence continues at coordinate 2,180 of JACMOW010000133.1, forward strand.
ATAATCTACCAATAAATCAAGCGGCCAAGATTGATAATCTACCAAACCATCTGTTTGGTTATTCACTGCAGATTGCAAATCAGCAATCAGTACATGAGTTAAAATATCCTTCTTCACACATGCCTCTTTAATGGTTCTATTGCCTTGGCAGCAAAAATCAATTCCATTAGATTGGAATACAGCAGCAGTACGATAATCTTCTGCTACAAGCTCGCCAATAATGTTATTTTCTGTGATATTCATGATATATGTATTTATAATTCTTAGTGAATGGCCTTACTTATTGATGGATATTTTTTACGTCTTATTGGTTCAAATTTCTTCATATAAATCTGATAATCAAATGAATTTGATCATATCAAAAATTGATATATATCATTTCTCGTAGGCTAACGTTTAAACCTTATCTAAGCCCATCTGCGTTGGTGTTTCCTTCTTTACTAATGATCCAATTGTTTTGCCTGCACTCTACCAAACCACAATGTGCGATGCGTTTAAATTTTAGCGAATAGATGATGCTAAGCCTAGGAACTGTATTTTGAATGGAAAATTTAAGAGGGAAGACGGAAAAGGGAAAATGTTTGCGGCCAATAACAGCAAGGCAAAAAATGCCTAGTAAAATGCAAATTGTTGACATATTGTTGAAGTTTTAAATTTTGAAACCATCCTTTGAATTTTTGGGAGGCCTACCGCAAAAGTGTGCTAAGGCCAATAAAGCTTGAAGCGTTTAGGGCTATTAATTGCCAGATGCCGCTGTAACGCGGAAAATGCATCAGACCGTTCTCTTTTACTTAATGGAGCAAAATCAATTTAATATGGCTGGTTAACTTAATTTGTAAGATTGTAAGGATAAGTTCCTAGTGTCTTTATAAATGGTATATTTTAAAAACACATCAATTTGATTAGCTAGACTGCGATCTAATCTATACTTTTAGTGCATGGAAAATCTAGATCAAATAGCCGAATTACAATCTTCTCCGGAGTTAATCGCTAAATTATATCAGAACAGCATCATGAAAAACTATGTGGCGGGCAGCGTGATTTTAAATGAAAATGCGCATATCAGGGCCATCCCTATTGTTACAAAGGGCATTGTGAAAGTACTACGTACAGAAGAAGATGGCAGGGAGATTTTGCTATACTACATTAAAGCCGGAGAAAGTTGTATTATGTCTTTTTTAGGTGGCATGCACAACGAAACTAGCAAGGTAAGAGCCGAAGTAGAAGAAGATGCTGAAATTCTGTTTCTTCCAATAGATAAGGTTTTTCTTTTTATCAAAGAATACCCTCAATGGTTAGATTATATTTTCCGTTTATACCATAAACGTTTTGAAGAATTATTAGAGATTGTAAACGCTATTGCCTTTAAAAGAGTAGATGTGCGTTTATTGAGCCTGCTTAATAAGAAAGCTGAATTGATCGATAATAAAATTATTGCCATTACTCACGAGCAATTGGCAAATGAACTTGGTACTGCTCGTGTAGTAGTCTCACGCCTTTTAAAACAGTTGGAAGATCAAGGCACTGTTCAGCTGGGCAGAAACAAAATTATACTTGTGTAACTAAAATAACTGTAATACTTTTTCATTTGAGTTAGCTTTGAAATCATCAAATAAAAACAATGGAAATTATAGGTTATTCAGCTTCAATTCTAATGGTATTTGCATCTTATAGTATGATTAAAAAAGATATTGAAAGAAAAGTCACTGATCAAAAACCAGTCAGCAATTTCTGGGTAATTATACAGGGTTTAGTGGTGGGTGTAGTAACTGGTCATTTTTCTCCCAATGTAACAAAAGTTGCTGTGAGGCTAATGCTAATCTCCGAACTTTGAGGTGTCAAATCAACATTATCAACTTATAAAATATAACATTATGTTTTTTCAACATGTATATGATAAAAGCTTAGCACAAGCGAGCTTTTTAATTGGTTGCCAAGCCAAAGGTGAAGCCATAGTAATTGATGCACAACGCGACATGGACGTGTACCTCAAAATTGCGGAACAAAATAACCTTAAAATTACACACATTACCGAAACGCATATCCATGCTGATTTTTTAGCAGGATCGAGAGAATTGGCGGCTGTAACTGGTGCTCAACTGTATTTATCAGACGAAGGCGGTGCAGATTGGCAATATCAATTTGACCACATCGGATTAAAACACGGCGAGAAAATTAAAGTGGGTAATCTTACGTTAGAGGCGCTGCATACGCCAGGACATACCCCAGAAAGCATAAGTTTCTTATTAACCGATCACCCAGCTGCTAGCGAGCCTGTTATGATTTTTACTGGAGATTTCGTTTTCGTAGGTGATATTGGTCGACCTGATTTATTAGAAAAAGTTGCTGGTTTGGTTGGCACACAAGAGAAAGGCGCAAAGCAAATGTATGAATCTATTCAACGCTTTGCCGAACTCCCTTCATTTGTACAAGTTTGGCCAGGCCATGGCGCTGGTTCTGCTTGCGGTAAAGCATTGGGCACCGTGCCAAGTTCAACCGTAGGTTACGAAAAAATTAGAAATTGGGCTTTCCAATACGAAAATGATAAGAATGGATTTGTGGATTATTTATTATCAGGACAGCCTGAGCCGCCAAAATACTTTGCAATGATGAAACACCTGAACAAGGTTAATCGCCCTCTTTTGGTTGAAATACCACAGCATCAGCAATTAAGCACCGCACAGTTCTTAAGAGCGCATAACGATGGCATAAAAGTAATCGACATGCGTAACAAGGTTGATTTTGCCAAAGGTTTTATTCCAGGCAGCATCAACATTCAACACAACAACAGTTTATCTACCTGGGCAGGTTGGATTTTAAATTACCAAGAGCAATTTACCATTGTTGCAAATGCTGATGAAATGGAAGAGATCACCAGAAAACTGATGCGCATTGGCTTAGACAATATTTATGGTTTCATTAGCAATGTAGAAGATTTAGGCATTGAGCTACAAACCGCCGATGTAATTGACTTAGAAACATTTAAGACTTATTTAAGTAAAGATGATATACAAATTGTAGATTTACGTGGCTTAACCGAATATAACGATGGTCATATTGAGGGTGCAGAACATATTTTTGTAGGTACATTGCAAGATAACCTGGATAAAATTAGTAAAAACAAACAAGTGGTAATTCATTGTCAAAGTGGCGACCGTGCTGCAATTGCCTACTCTATTTTAAGAAGAAATGATTTCGATGATGTAAGGAATTATTCGGGCGGCATGAAAGATTGGGTGACAAACGGAGGTAAAACTGTATAACTATGGGATTTTTTTCATCATTATTTGGCACAGCAGACAACACAAAATTGGTTGAGGTGATTAAAGACGGAGCATTTTTAGTAGATGTTCGTAGTTATGAAGAGTTTTCTTCAGGCAGTGTAAAAGGTGCAGTTAATATCCCTTTGGATAATTTACAGCAGCAATTGGGTAAGTTTAAGGAAAAACAAAATATTGTTGTATTTTGTAGGAGTGGGAATAGGAGCAGCATGGCCAAAAGTGTTTTAGCACAGAACGGATTTCAAAACGTGGTAGATGGTGGTACCTGGCAAAATGTAAACAAAATTTTAACAAACGGGTAAAGTAACTGAAATGCAGTACGAAAACGAGCTTGATCAATTTTTTTGGAATACATGTTGGGAAAACAACCAAACGGGATGGGATATTGGTCTGGCATCGCCTGCAATTTCAGCCTACATGGCGCAATACGCCAATAAAAATGCTGCTATTTTAATACCTGGATGTGGAAATGCACATGAAGCCGAGTACTTGCTTCATAACGGCTTTACTAACATCACGCTCATTGATATTGCTATAAAAGCGGTTGCATTATTAAAAGAAAAGTACGATAAAAACCCTAAAGTCAATATTATTCTTAGTGATTTTTTTGAGCATCAAGGTAAATACGATTTGATCATTGAACAAACCTTCTTCTGTGCCATATCACCAAGTTTGCGTAAAAACTATGTACAGAAATCGGCATCACTACTTAATATTGAAGGACGTATCATAGGTTTGTTATTTAATACTGTCTTCGAGAAACAAGGTCCGCCTTTTGGAGGAGGCATAATTGAATACAAAACCATTTTCGAAACAAACTTCATCCTTAAAAAAATGGAAGGTTGTTACAATAGCATTAAACCAAGAGCAAACAAAGAAATATTTATTAACCTTATAAAAAAGTAGTAAAATGAAAAAAAACATGGGTAGTATCGACAAAACAATACGCATCATGATTGCGATTGCGATTGCAATTTTATACTTCACTAACGTGATTTCTGGAACTTTAGCTGTTATTTTGGGCATTATTGCCGTGGCTTTTGTAATCACTTCCTTTATCAGTTTCTGCCCTCTTTACTTTCCATTCAATATCAATACATCTAAACCGAAAAATTAATGACACATAAAATTATTGTAGAAAATATTAAATGTGGGGGTTGTTCAAATAGCATTAAAACGACGCTGCAAAAAAACGTAGAAATAAACACACTTATATATATATACAGATAAAAAATTATTTAATCAATTGGAATTTTATGTGTATTTTAAGGTTGGCAATGGGTATTTTTATCATATCGCAAGGTATTTTAGCGCATGAATTGGTAATCATCATTATGGGTAGCCTATTTTCGATTTTAGCTATGCTAAATATAGGTTGTTGTGGAACCTTTGCTTGCTGCACGCCTACTACCAACGACAATAAATATGTTGTAGCTAAAGAAATTACTTATGAGGAGGTAAAATGAAAAATTATTTGAGAAATAAAATTTTAATGATCATTGGGCTTTTAATTGGCGGCTCGGTGGGTTATATTTACTGGAAATTTATTGGTTGCAATACTGGCACATGTGCAATTACCTCTAACCCCATAAACAGTACCATTTATGGTGCTTTAATGGGTGGCATTATTGGTTTAGCAATACAAAAAGATAGAAAACAAACTGTATGACATTTCAAGAAATAATCAATCAAGATAAACCTGTTTTAGTAGATTTTTATGCAGAATGGTGCGGCCCATGCAAAATGATGGCCCCCATGTTAGAAGATTTAAAAAAAAAGATAAGTAATAAAGCCAGCATCATTAAAATTGATGTAGATAAAAACCAGCAGGCCGCAGCTGCCTACCAAGTAAGTAGTGTTCCAACACTCATTTTATTCAAAAAAGGAGAAATACGGTGGAGGCAGTCTGGTGTTTTACCAGTATCAGAATTAGAAAGATTAATTAACGAGAACATATAATCCATGTATAAAAGCGTTTTCATCGTCATCGCGGTCATTATTTTACATAGCTGTAGCAATGCACAAACCAAATCTACACAAACCAGTCTTTCAGCTATTGAATTTGCCGAACAGCTAAAAAAAGATGCAACCATTCAGTTAATTGATGTACGTACACCGGGCGAATTTAAAAATGGGCACTTGGAAAATGCCATTAATGCCAGCATAGACGGTAGTGATTTTAAAAATAAAATTTTAGCTTTAGACAAATCAAAACCAGTTTTTGTTTACTGCTTAAGCGGCGGCAGAAGTAATTATGCTGCAAAACAATTACGTACGGCTGGCTTTGAAAAAGTGATTGATATGCCTGGAGGAATGATGGAATGGAGAGCAAACAACTTGACCGAAACCAAAAATGCAAATGCTAGAAACACAAAAGGCCTCAACTTGGCACAATATCAAGCGATGCTGAAATCAGACAAATTGGTATTGGTAGATTTTTATGCCGATTGGTGCGGCCCCTGTAAAGAAATGAAGCCTTATCTAGATAAAATTGCAACTGAAATGACCGATAAAGTGGTGATTGTGCGTATAGACGCGGATGAAAATACTGAGTTATGTAAAACCTTAAAAATTGGGGCGCTACCTGTTTTAAAACTGTATAAAAATGAAAAGATGATCTGGGATAATCTGGGTTTTATTGATGAGGCTTCGGTACGAAAAAAACTAAAATAACTACTCAACGAGAAAGGTAATTAATCGTTCCGCCTCTTGAGCGGCCAGAGATGGGGTAACAGTGATAACCATAACCTTATTATCGGTAGTATTGGGTACGGAATCTATTCGAAGTTTTGAAATGGAATAGATACGCCAAACCATAAGCGCTAGGGTAAACAACCCTACAATGAGTTTGTTCTGGATGGAAAAAGTAATAATATGATTAAGCATAGTGAAAATTTACAGTAAAAAATCAGTTGTAAAAAGCACAAGGCTAGCTTTTGTTCACTGAAAGCAAACCGTTCTGGTTGTTAACAATAAACTAGAAGACCCTTAAGGACAAACGCAAAAATGGGGAACTTAAGGGGTGGATGATCTGGAACAATATAATCTGCTGAGGTTCCAGTATTACTTTAAACGGACCAAATAGATAGATTAGCTGTACAATTTATACTGGCACCAGGGGCGTAAAATGGTGGATCTGCTCACCATGGTGGTGGGCAAACAGGTTATGAGTAAGCAGCAAGCTGAATGAAAGTCGGACAAAAATACGAGCCAACCATAATCTCCTCCTGCAAAGATATAATTATTATTCATACTGGATAAGTTAACCTTTTACTTTCAATAAGCTGGCATTAATGGCTACCACAACCGTACTTACAGTCATAAGTACAGCACCTGCGGCTGGACTTAATAAAATGCCTTGATTATATAAAACACCAGCAGCCAACGGGAGTGCAACTACGTTGTAACCTGTAGCCCATATTAAATTTTGTATCATCTTTCTGTAAGTAGCTTTACCAAACAGAATCAAGTTTACAACGTCTTTTGGGTTGCTGTTTACCAATACAATGCCTGCTGTTTCTGCTGCAATATCGCTACCTGACCCAACAGCAATGCCTACGTCTGCAATTGCAAGTGCAGGGGCATCATTTACGCCATCACCCGTCATGGCTACAAATTCACCTTTGCCCTGCAACTCTTTAATTTTTTCTAGTTTTTGGTGGGGCAGTACTTCTGCAACATAACTATCCATGCCCAGGGCTTTACTTACGCTCGCAGCTACCTTATTGTTATCGCCGGTAAGAAGAATGGACTTAATATTATTTTGTTTCAGTGTTTTGATAGCTTCTGCTGATTCTGGGCGTATCTCGTCCGACAGGGCAATGTAACCTACCAATACATCATCAACCAACAAGAACACCACAGTCTCAGTATCGTTTGCTTTAAAACCTTCTGAAACTGTAATCTTGTTTTCTTTTAGAAAACCAGGACTTACAACTGCTACTTTTTTATTTTCTACGCTCGCCTCGACACCCTTACCCGTAATTGCATTAAATTTTTCAGCTTTAGGAATCTTGATGGACAGTTCTTTAACTTTTTGAAGAATTCCTGTAGCAATAGGGTGTTCAGACTGTAACTCTAAAGCGGAAGCAAGGCGGATAATCTCGTTCTCATCCATGGATTTTTGTAACGACACGATTTTTGAAACTTCAAATTTTCCCACGGTTAGTGTACCTGTTTTATCAAAAACAATAGTTGTTATTTTTCGTGAATTTTCGAACGCTGTCCTGTTTTTGATTAACAGGCCGTTTTTAGCAGACAAAGCAGTTGATTTGGCAACAACTAACGGTACCGCCAAACCCAATGCATGTGGGCAGCAGATCACAATTACGGTTACCATCCGCTCCATTGCAAATGCCAAAGTTTGTCCGGTTAAATACCAGTATAAGAATGTACCAACCCCAAAAACTAACGCAATAATAGTTAACCATTTTGCTGCCCTATCTGCTAACAACTGTGTTTGCGACTTGGACTTCTGCGCATCATCAACCAGCTTAATAACCTGCGAAAGATATGAATCTTTTGCAGCATGAGATACGGTAACTTTTATAGAACCACTACCGTTAATGGCACCGGCAATTACTTTGTCGCCTTTAACCTTTTGTACGGGTTTAGATTCGCCAGTAAGCATAGATTCATTGAGGTAGCTTTCGCCATCTAATACAATTCCATCGGCTGCCACTTTTTCGCCGGGCTTTACTAGGATCACATCATTCTCTTTCAACGTGTTGGTTTTTACATCATGCACCTTATCAGACATCACCATATGTGCATCGGATGGCATTAACTGTACCAATAACGTTAATTCTTTTGATGCTCCAGCTATTGATTTCATTTCTATCCAATGTCCTAAAAGCATAATCAGTATCAAAGTTGCCAGTTCCCAGAAAAAATCCATACCTGCTAATCCAAAAACTACGGCTACGCTATAAGCATAGGCTACTGTAATGGCAAAACCAATTAAAAACATCATACCAGGGTTTTTTGCTTTTACTTCATCAACCCATCCTTTTAAAAAGGGCCACCCACCATAAAAAAAAACGATAGATGACAATGCAAACAAGATATAAGAAGAGCCAGTAAACTGCCAGTTTACACCAATAAATTGCTGGATCATTTCTGATAATAGCATAATTGGAATAGTTAATATCAGAACTACATAAAAGCGCTTCTTGAAATCAGTGATCATCATAGCATGATTGTGCCCTTCGTGACCCATTGACGGATTTGATCCGTGTTTCATTTTGCTATGATCCATTTTTGGATGTTCTGATTTCGAACTTTTTTTCTGAAGTACCTTTTTTTCTTTTTTCATAATTTCTGCTTTTTATTTATTCTGGCATGAAATTCCTATAAATCATTACATTTTCATTCCATCCATTGGAGAGGCACCGTTCTTAAAAAGAAATTCGCTGTTTAACAAATAAGCGCCACTTATTACTACAATATCCCCAATTTTAAGTCCTGAGTTTATCTGAACTCGATCCCCGTTTTCGAGACCTATTTTAACCATTCTACTTTTGAAAGAACGATCCCCAGTTTGTACCCAAACAGAGGCTCCAGTTCCCGTACGAAGTACCGCACCAGAAGGTAAGCTTAATGTATTTAATTGTTTACCTTTTATTGTTATATAAGCAGGCATACCCGGTTTTAATAGAATCTGTGGATTAGGTATACTTACTCGCAATAAATTAATGCGAGTTTGTGCATTAATTTCAGGGTTTGTAAATTCAATTTTTCCATTTGTCTGCTTCCCTGGTAAATCGGGGTATTGAACAAACACCTGTGCATTATGATCTATCTGCGATAATTGTGAGGTATACACCTGTGCCTCTGCCCAAAGGGTTGATAAATCTGCTATTCGTGTGATCGTGCCCCCTTCCATTGTATATTCACCCTCACTAATGTCTAACGTGGTGATATACCCCGATAGTGGGCTGTAAAAAGTAGTAACAGGAGCAGTAGTTAAGTAATTTATTTGCGCTTCTGATAAACCCCATAACAAAAGCTTATTTTTGGCGCTTTGTAACAGTGCATTAAAATCAATAACTGAATTGCCAAGTATTTTCCTTTTTTCTAGTGCTAGTAAATATTCTTGTTTGGCACTATTCAGTTCCTCGCTATAGAGGTCGAATAATTTATCTCCTTTTCTAACATAATCCCCGACATTTTTAAAATAAAGCCGCTCAATTCTTCCCATCACCCTCGCGCTTACGGCATTAATTTTACGCTGATCTGTAGTAAGTATTGCAGTAAGCACCATTTGGTCGCCCATCATTTCACTTCGGATCGTATCCGTTAAAATATTCCCTAATTTCATCTGTTGTTCATTCAATTGCACACCGTCGTTATCTGGGCTTGATGTTTTTGTTGCTTGTACCAGCTTCATTCCGCATATCGGACAATTCCCAGGCTTATCCTGCATCACCTGCGGGTGCATAGAGCAGGTATAGTAAACCGAATGATCTGTCTTGTTACTATTTTTACAAGCCGAAAATAAAAGTATAAAACATGCTATGGCTATTAATGGTTTCATATACTTTTCTCTCTTAATTATTAATTCTTGTTCTGAACCTTTATAAAACTTTCACTATCCATTAGAAATTGTGCATTGGCAGCAACAGAGTCGACAGGAGTAATCCCTGCAGTAATCTGAACTAGGTTTTTATACGATATACCTGTAACTACTTTATGCGCTTTATATCCCTTCCCTGTTTTTACAAAGACTACTTTTTCGAGGCCGAGCGAAAGAATAGCATCTTTTGGCAACCATTCGGCCTTTATCGGATCACTAAAAATAGTTGCTGTTACCTGGCTGCCAATGGGTAATTTTAAAACACTATTATCAAAATTCATCCTAGCTGTTAAAGTCTTGCTCCCTGTCCTAAAAAACGGTTCTATAAAATAAATAGCTCCTCTAAAATCCTCTGTAGGCTGGGCTTCCAATTTAATTTTTACTTTATTGCCTATTTTAATTAAAGGCTGGTCTGAAGGATAAATATTCAATAGAACCCAAATCTTGTTGGGATTGTAAACTTTAAAAACAGTTTGCCCTTTTTGTAAATACATCCCCTCTTTTAGGCTAAGTTCTGGAGTTTTTAATGACGAACCTTCATTCATTCCTGCTGCTGGTGAATTAATCATCTCTTTAATAAGGGCTTCATGAATATGGCCACTGTAGCTGCTATAAACCGAGACAGTAAATAGCGGCTTTTGGGTATTTATTACCTGCTTTAATTGTTCTTGTGGGAAGCCAAGTAGTATTAATTTTTCTTTGGCAGCATTAATCAGTGAAATATTCGCAACATCATTTTTTAATATAAATAAGAGGTTCTGCTGTGCGGTAAGTAATTCAGGACTATAAATGTCCATAATTTTCTGGCCTCGTTTAACAAACTGATAGCGATATTTTACATATAACTTTTCTATCCGACCGTTTATACGGCTAGCTATCGTACCATTATCATTTGTATTGTATGCTAGATATCCAAATGCATTAATTTCTGTTTGAACCGTGCTTTTGGCAAGGGTTATTGCAGGTATGGTAGCGATTGTATAACTATTTGTAGGCTGCAGTAGGGTATGCAAGGAAACATCATGTATTTTCGAGCTGTCAATTTTCTTATCCATATCCATATTTTTCATGCCCTGTTTTGCAGGGGCAGCATTTTTTTCAAGTATCCATGCTACCACAGCCAGTAATACCAGTACAGACGAAATAATAATTAATATGCTCTTTTTTTTCATGCTGAATAAAATAACTAATTATTTTTTTGCAAAATTCTTTCTAGCTTAACCTGCAAGGTCAGTAATTCCTCAAGTAGCTTCAAATATTCTAACTGCTTCATATTCAATGTTTCCCATGCATCAAAAAGCATAAACAATTCTTCCGTATTCTGCTCATAACCCAATTGCATGGTTTTATAATTATTCTTTAATGCGGGAATGATGTTTTGCTCATAAAGCTTCAACTGCTTTTTCTTTAGCTCTATTTCATTTCGCATCCCATAAGCCATGCCGCTGTATTCGTTTACCATCATTTCCTTTTGTGATTGCAAAGCAGTTGCTTTCCATTTCAGGCTTTCGATGTTGGCTTTATTCATTTTGGAAGACCAATTAGCTAGGGGGAGTTTCATCATACCCATCAAGGTATATTGCATAGGGAACCCTCCAAACCCAAACATATGCTCATAACGGATTGCGAATTGTGGTTTGAGCGCTTGTTTTTCTGTTTCTTGTTTCAGCTGGGTAAGGTTAATATCTTTATCAATAGCTTTTAAATCACTACGGTTGTCGTAAAAAAGCGAACGATCAAATGTAATAGTCGAATAATCCTTTAATTGATAGATAGTATCTATCTGAAAATCTATCAAGGCACTCCTACCCATCAGTGCGTTAATGCGGATTTGCTTTTCTTTAATGTCATTTTTAAACATCAACTGCATATTTTTTATATTGCCTAATGCTGCTTTTGCTTTGTAATAAGCGCTAATTTTTTCTAAGCCATTTTTATACCTTATCTCCGCATTTTTAATCATGAAATCAATTAACTTTTCATTTTGCTCAAGTATTACCAATTTCTTTTCAATGATTATCCATTCATAATAAAATTGTTTGGCATCATTTACGAATTCATTTAATATGACTTCTTTTTTTTCTTTTTCTACAGACGACATCGACTCCATATAAGCTGCATCCGCATTTTGTTTCCTTCTGTTAGGAAGCATTTGTTGCCCTCCAATCATATATTGGCCCATTCCCGTTTCTCCCATATCTCCTTTCTTCCACAGTCCGGGATTGTAGGGAACCATCCATAATCCTGTACTAATTTCGGGAGGCATCCAGCTTCTGGCACCTTTGGCAGCTTCGTCCATTGAACGAACTTCAGCATCGTACATTTTTACAGCTGGGTTATTTACCTGAATAGAATCCAGAATCGAACTGATGCTCAATCTTTTTTGCGCAGTAGCCGGTAGTATAGAAAAAACGATAAGGCCAAAAAGTAAATATTGTATTTTTTTCATGGATCAGTTTTATTTATTCGGAAGCATCAATTAATTCTACCACCCCATTTTTTTTCAACTCCCATTCTTTTACCAATAAAAAAACGATTGGCGTAACCAGCATTACATAAATCGTAGCCGTTATGGTGCCTCCAATTAAGGGGATCGTTATCGCAAGCATTACATCACTACCTGCACCGGTTGCCCATAAAATAGGTACCAATCCGAAAAGCGAAACACAAACCGTCATCATAAAAGGGCGGAGCCTTTGTGTTGCTCCTTTGATCACATAATCCCTTAATAAATCTTTTGTAATTGCTTCTTTTGAATTGCCATATTCAGTAACCATATTCTTCATGGATAAATTGAGATATATGGTCATCAGCATCACCGTTTCTATTGCCATACCGAACAAAGCAATGAAGCCCACCGCTACGGCTACAGACAAATTGACCCCAAAAAAGTATACCGCATATACACCGCCTATAAGCGCAAAAGGAACAGTTATCATAGACATTAACGCTTCCTTCATAGACTTGTAAGTGAAATACAATACCAGAAAAATGATAGCCAAAACAATTGGCATTATATTTTTTAGTGTTTTGTTTGCCCTGAGTTGATTTTCCCACTGTCCGCTCCAATCTAGGAAATAGCCTTTAGGCATTCTATTAATCATTGTATTCAGCTTCTTTTGTGCTTCGGTAACCGTGCTTCCCAAATCTCGTTCTCTTACATTAAACAGGACTGTACCTCTCAACATTGCATTTTCTGAATTAATCATCGGTGGCCCCTCGGCTATCCGTACTTCGGCAACTGCCTCCAATGGGATTGGGCCAAAGCTCATTGTTTGCACCTGTAACCTTTTTAAGGATTGTATATTATCTCGAAAATCCTGTGCAAATCTTGCATTTACAGAAAACCGTTGCCTTCCCTCAATGGTAGTGGTAAGTCTCATTCCACCCAAAGCACTTTCCACTACTGTGTTCACATCATCCACACTTAATCCATAACGTCCAATTTCCTGCCGCTTTACGGCTATCTCAATATATTTTCCCCCAGTAATTGGTTCTACGTACAAATCTTTCACCCCTGGTATCCCATCCAATGCCTTTTTAATTTGTTGCGAAAAAGCATAGATCGTATCCAGATTTTGTCCATATACTTTTATTCCCACATCTGTACGAATGCCAGTAGAAAGCATATTGATTCGATTGATGATGGGTTGGGTCCAACCGTTGGTAATACCAGGTATTTGTAGCTTAGCATTTAGCTCATTAATGATATCATTTTTTGTTAATCCTTCTCTCCATTCATTTGCAGGCTTCAATAATATGATGGTTTCAATCATACTCACCGGCGAATTATCAGTTGCTGTATTGGCTCTACCCGCTTTACCTAGTACATGTGCTACCTCTGGTACGTTTTTTATTATTTTATCCTGAACCTGTAGCAGTCTTTTAACTTCTGAGTTAGATACATCGGGCATAGTTACTGGCATAAAAAGCAATGAGCCTTCATCAAGAGGAGGCATAAATTCTGAACCGAGCCTGAAGAACATAAAAATGCCAATTGCCAATGCCACAAGGTTAATACCAATAACCATTTTACGCCAACGCAAACAAAATGAAAGAAGTGGGGTATATATTCTTTCTAAAATCCGTGTGATGGGGTTTTTGCTTTCTGGCCTAAGTTTTCCTTTTATAAGAAATGAAATCAAAACAGGGGTTAATGTAATCGCAAGGAAAGCATCAACTATTAATATAAATGACTTTGTATAGGCCAGTGGAGAGAATAGTTTTCCCTCCATACCAGTTAACAGAAAAACTGGTAAAAATGATGCAATTACAATAATGGTAGAATTAAACACGCCAGGGCCAACCTGCCTAGAAGCGCTCTCGATAATTTTTAACCGTTCTTCGGCATTAAGAATTTCGGGACTTCTTTTAAATATACTGTTTATCCATTTCATTTTATTCACTTGTTCGTTTTATTTGTTCATCACAAATATGCCGATAAGAGTTTTCAACCATCACTATTCCATCATCCACCACTACCCCAATAGCTAAAGCAATGCCTGTTAAGGACATTATATTTGAGGATAGCCCGAATGCCTCTAGTAGGATAAATCCGATGGCAACAGAAATTGGAAGCTGAATAAGTATCACCAATGCGCTTCGCCAGTTAAAAAGAAATATAAGAATCACAATAGATACGGTAATTAATTCTTCTATTAATGTTCCCTTAACTGACTCGATAGCTTCCTTAATTAATGTACTTCTATCGTAAGAAACTTTAAATTTCACGCCTTCTGGCAAGCCTTTTTCTATATCTTTTATTTTTGCTTTAACTGCTGTAATTACCTTATCGGCATTTTCTCCATACCGCATCACTACTATGCCACCCACAACCTCACCTTCCCCATTTTGATCAAAAATACCCAGCCGCAGGTCGCCACCTAATTGCACAGTACCAATATCTTTTACCCTTACCGGGATGCCGTTGTATTGCTTCAATGCTATTTCTTCTATATCTTCCTTATTTTTGATATAGCCAAGGCCACGGATAATATAAGCCATGTCGCTCATTTCAAACTTCCGCCCTCCTACATCGTTGTTGTTAGACTTCACTTTACTCATTACATCCATTAGGCTAACATTATAGAACTGTAGTTTTACCGGATCAAGTAAAATTTGGTATTGTTTTTCAAAGCCCCCAAATGATGCTACTTCCGCTACTCCAGGTACAGTTTGTAAACCAAATTTGATGTACCAGTCTTGCAAGGCTCGTTGCTCGCCTAAATCCATCTTTGGTGCTTCCAGATGATACCAAAAGATATGGCCGACACCCGTGCCGTCTGGCCCTAGAGAGGGAGTAACCCCTTCGGGCAACAATCGCTGTGCGTAGTTAAGCCTTTCCAGCACTCTCGTTCTTGCCCAGTAAATATCTACATCATCTTCAAAAATGACATACACGAAGCTCATCCCAAACATGGAAGTTCCTCTAACGTTTTTAATCTTTGGAATTCCCTGTAGATTTGAAACTAATGGATAGGTAATCTGGTCTTCCATGAGCTGCGGGCTTCTTCCCATCCACTCCGTAAAAACAATCACTTGGTTTTCGGATAGATCCGGTATCGCATCAATAGGATTTTGCTTGATAGCATAAATACCCCATGCAAACAGGCCTGCCGCTAGCATTAGCACAACCAGTCTGTTTTTTAATGCCAATGTTATCAGTGCTTTTACCATGTGGGGATTTAATAAATGCTAGCAAAAATTATTACTGCTGGGGTGCTCTATAACCGTAATTACATTCACCCCTTTATATTGTAATGGTTGCCATTTTTTTTTGCGCTTTCCACAAGTTATTCCCCTTTGAACCGATTACGTTTACGTTGCCATCAATAAAATAGATGGTCTTCCCTTGATTGTTTTTTATGATATTGCCCTTAGTGATGTATCCAAGTTTATTCCAACCATGGTCATGGATCTCTCCTATCTTGTTGATGAATATTTTTTCAGTTTTTGCGATACCCTTTTTAGTTTGACCATTTACATGAACAGTAAACAGGGTGAGAACTGCTAATATTAAAGTAAGTAATAGATTTAGTCTTTTCATTTTTTTATGTTTTACACGGCTCAAATTTCTTCATATAAATCTGATAATCAGATGACTTTGATCATATCAAAAATTGACCTAGATCATTTCTGGTAAATACTCATTTGATGATATCTAATGGTTCAATACTTTTTATTAACTGATACGCATTGCACCTTTCTTAGTAGGAATTTCGAACTCTATAATGGGATAAAACCCACTCATACCATCCTTTTTATGGCATTCCACCCGTCTCAAACCAATAGCTGATACCGTTAGGGCCTTTACCAACTGGTATTGTACGGATTACTTTTTGAGTGGCTACATCTATTACAGAAACAGTATTATCTATACTATTGGTGACATAAACTGTTTTGCCGTTTTTGCTAATCACTACACCGTGAGCCTTGTTTCCTACCTTAATGGTGGTAATTACTTTTGCATCTGGTATGGCAATAACAAAAACCTTATTTGAAACTGGTCTTTCCATGAGTTCTCCCTGGTCGGCAACATAAAGTAATTTGCTATCTGGTGTTGCATACAATTGGATAGGACCTTGTGCCCCGACTGGTAATGGTATTCTTCTTATTTCGCTGTTTTGCAAATCATATCTTACCACTTCTTTTGTATCGTAAAGGGAAGCGAAAACAAATCTACCGTCTTGTGTAACTGCCGTTTGTACCGCTACGCCGCCCAATGGAATGTCTGTTATCTTGCCATTCGTTAGATTGATGATTGACATGCTTTTTGCATCCATATTGGCTACATATAATTTACCCTTAGCATACCGCAACCCATGGGGTGAGTGCCCTGTCTCCAAATCAAACTTTCGAATTATTTTATAGGATGTTGCATCTACTTGTATAACCTGATTACTTTCTTTTGCTGTTACAAAAACGTTTCTTGATTCATGGTCTAAAACCACATGAGCCACATGCAGATCTTTACCTAATTGAACCCGATTTTTTACGGTTTCTGTATTCGGATCAATCACTACTAATTGATTTGTTCCAGTGCTATCCATTGGTACGGCCGTTACCCATACAGATTTTCCATCAGGGGCAACCTGTACATTATGCGCCATAAACATGTTCCCCGAGCTATCACTGATATTAATGCTTGTATTTTTCAGACTATCTTGAAGATCTATAACTGATACACTGCCCCCTTCTTCATTGGCTACATAAACCTTAACCGCTTGCATCGAGGATGATTTTTTATTGTTATTGCAGCCGCTTATGATCAAAATGGTTAACACTGGCATAATCGCAACCAGAAATTTTGATTTTAAAAATAAATGTTTCATTTTTTTTATTTTAAACTGATGAACTAGATAATATAATCTTTTAAGTCAACTGATATTGTAACATCATGCCATCATCTTCGTGTTCCAGATTGTGGCAATGAAAAACAAATACACCTGTTAGTGTTGCAAATAGAATTATGATTTTTACTATCTCACCAGGCATCACTAAAACAGTATCCTTCCAGCCGCTTTCGGATGCAATAAGTTGTCCTCGGCCGCCGCTTCTTTCCCATACCTGAAAATGTACACCGTGCAGATGCATGGGATGGGGTTCGTCGCCTTTCGAATTATCAAATATCCAGATCTCTGTTGCATTGGCAGAAACCTTTTCATCAATACGGTTTTTATCATAGGTCTTTCCATTGATACGATGGATACCGGATATATTCATACCCCCGCTCATTTGCATGGCGTTTAAAATAAAATTTCTGGTTTTTGAAGAAGATGCTGGAGAGATGGTATTAACAGAAGAAAGTGAAACTGGTACAATAAAACTATCACTTACAGTTTGGGTTATTTTAAATTTCAGAATTTTGAATCCCTGTTTGCCCTGTGCATTTCCTGCATCATTGAATACTTTGCTTTCTAGAAACACTTCCGTGCCTGCAGTCAGCCCAGCAAAGTTTACCAGCACATCTAAGCGTTCTCCCGGAGCCAGCAAAATATTCTTCACGGGTGAAGGGTTTTTTAATAAGCCACCGTCATTACCGATAATAATTA
>JACMOW010000134.1 GCA_014377775.1 Pedobacter sp.
AATTCAGGACCAAAAGGTGGCCCTGGAATGCCAGAAATGTTAAAACCTACCGCGGCAATTTATGGTGCTGGACTTGGTGCTTCTGTTGCATTAATTACTGATGGTCGTTTTTCTGGAGGAACACATGGTTTTGTGGTTGGCCATATTACACCAGAAGCTGTAGAAGGCGGAAATATTGGAATTATACAAGACAATGATATAATTGAAATAAGCGCAACTACCAATACTATCAATTTAATGGTGAGTGATGAAGATATAGCTAAAAGAAGAGCTGCTTGGATAAAACCAGAACCTGTTGTAAAAAGCGGTGTGCTTTATAAATATTATAAATTAGTTAAAAACGCAACAGAAGGTTGTGTTACCGATGAGGATTAAATTTTAAAATTGCGTCACCTCGAGGAAAAAGAGTTCTCACTAATAAGTTGCCTTTTTAAATGGCAGAATTTGAAAGTGTGATGTCTCCTAATGTCGACATGACGACGCGATAAGTTGCGTTAACGATAGTAGCGGCATCCTTTTTTGCCTCTAGCCAATTAGCAAATGGCAAAAAAGATATATCCGCCAGCTGGCGGAGTGTTAAAACGCCCAAATAAAAAGAAATAAATAAAAAAGTGATGGATACACTTGAATT
The DNA here is from genome assembly GCA_014377775.1 of Pedobacter sp. Lineage (GTDB taxonomy): Bacteria > Bacteroidota > Bacteroidia > Sphingobacteriales > Sphingobacteriaceae > Pedobacter. Next base: position 632 of record JACMOW010000134.1, read on the forward strand.
AAAAGATAAACAAACAAAAAAATCAGTTAAAACTGAGGAATTATCTGGATCTCAGATTTTACTGAAAGGGTTAATTGCGGAAGGTGTAGATACCATCTTCGGTTACCCTGGAGGAGCAATTATGCCTATTTATGATGCGCTTTATGATTTCAAAAAAGAATTGAATCATATTTTGGTTCGTCATGAGCAAGGAGCTACACATGCAGCACAAGGTTATGCTCGTTCATCAGGAAAAGTAGGTGTGGTTTTCGCAACTAGTGGCCCAGGTGCAACAAATTTAATCACCGGAATTGCAGATGCGCAAATTGATAGTACGCCAATGGTGTGTATCACCGGTCAAGTTTTTGCATCGCTTTTAGGTACGGATGCTTTTCAAGAAACAGACGTAATCAATATCACTACGCCTATTACAAAGTGGAATTATCAGGTAACGGATGCTTCTGAATTACCAGAAGTGCTAGCAAAAGCTTTTTATATCGCAAAATCTGGCCGTCCGGGCCCGGTTTTGATTGATATTACCAAAAATGCGCAAATCCAAAAAGTAGAGGTTGAGCCTTATCAGAAATGCGATCACATTAGAAGTTACAGACCGAAACCAATTATCCGTCAGGATTATATTGAAAAAGCTGCCGCTTTAATTAATAGCGCAAAAAAGCCCTTCGTTTTATTTGGACAAGGTATTTTATTAGGAAATGCAGAGCAAGAGTTTAAAGCATTTGTTGAGAAAGCCGGAATTCCTTCTGCTTGGACAATTTTAGGTGCGGGTGCAATTGCGACAGATCATCCTTTGAATGTTGGAATGTTGGGTATGCATGGTAATTACGGACCTAATGTTTTAACTAACGATTGTGATGTTTTAATTGCCATAGGAATGCGTTTTGACGACCGAGTTACAGGCCGTTTAGATAAATATGCCAAACAAGCTAAGGTTATTCATTTAGATATTGACCCTGCCGAAATTGATAAAAACGTAAAGGCAGAAGTGCCGGTTTGGGGTGATTGCAAAGAGACTTTGCCACTTTTGACTGCTTTAGTTGAAGAAAAAACTCACGATGAATGGTTGGCTAGATTTAGAGATTATACCCAAAAAGAAATTGATCAAGTAATTGATGCAGAATGTAACCCAACAAGTGGAGAATTAACCATGGGTGAAGTCATCAATCAGTTAAATATTTTGACTAATGGTGATGCGATTATCGTTACGGATGTTGGTCAGCACCAGATGGTTGCTTGTCGATATGCTAAATTTAACCATACCCGTAGCAATATTACCAGTGGTGGTTTAGGCACAATGGGGTTTGCTTTGCCAGCAGCAATAGGTGCTAAATTTGGTGCTCAAGATAAAACAGTTGTCGCTGTAATTGGTGATGGCGGTTTCCAAATGACTATCCAAGAATTGGGAACCATAATGCAAAGCGGTATTGATGTTAAAATCATAATCTTAAATAATCAGTTTTTAGGAATGGTGCGCCAATGGCAAGAATTATTTAACGATAGGAGATATTCTTTTGTTGATATCACCAGCCCAGATTTTGTAGCCGTTGCAAAAGGTTATTACATTGAAGGGCAAAAAGTTTCTGAAAGAGAAAATCTGGTAAAAGCTTTAAAAACCATGCTTAACCACAAAGGTTCTTACCTTTTAGAGGTGATGGTTACCAAAGAAAACAACGTTTTCCCAATGGTGCCTCAAGGTTGCAGCGTATCAGAAATAAGACTTAAATAATCCACCCCTAAATCCCCCTTTAAGGGGACTTGATATTGATTTAAAATGGAGTCAAATATAGAAAAGAAGGAATATAACATCACGGTTTATACCGAAAACCAAATTGGTTTATTAAACAGAATCGCTATTATCTTTAGCAGGAGAAAGCTTAATGTAGAAAGTTTGAATACTTCACCCTCTGAAGTTGAAAGTATTCATAGGTTCAACATCGTGATAACAGAAACGGAAGATGTGGTAAAAAAAGTTGCCCGTCAGTTAGAAAAGCAGGTTGAGGTTTTAAAAGTTTATTTTAACACCAATGAAGATGTGATTTGGCAAGAATTGGCACTTTATAAAGTACCAACAGATATTATTGCAGAACATGTTAGTGTAGAGCGTTTACTCCGCGAATATGGTGCAAGAGCAGTGGTTATCCGTAAAGATTATACAGTTTTCGAAACTACTGGGCACCGTGAAGAAACTGATGCTTTGGTAGCCGTACTTCAACAATATGGATTGATAGAATTTGTAAGGAGCGCAAGAGTTGCGATTATAAAGGATAGCGATGGTTTTCATGCTAAACTACGTGAGTTTGAAAGGTTAGAACCTGGAGAAGATGTAATTGAAAACGAATATTTAAACAAAGGACAGAAAGTATTTACAATGTAATTTTAGTCCATAGACCATGGACAATAGACTATTAACAAAAAAACAATGTCAAACTATTTCAACACATTACCATTAAGAGAAAAATTAAACCAATTAGGTGTTTGCGAATTTATGGACAGCAGCGAATTTGCTGATGGCGTAAATGCTTTGAAGGGCAAAAAATTAGTGATTATAGGTTGCGGAGCGCAAGGATTAAATCAAGGTTTAAACTTACGTGATAGCGGTTTAGATGTAAGTTACACTTTACGTAAAGAAGCAATTGAAGGTAAAAGAGATTCTTGGAAAAATGCTACTGAGAATAATTTCAAGGTCGGCACTTATGAAGAATTAATTCCAACGGCTGATATATTGATCAACTTAACTCCAGATAAGCAACACACTTTTGTAGTAAATGCGGTGATGCCTTTGATGAAAAAAGACGCTACACTTTCTTATTCTCATGGTTTCAATATTGTGGAAGAGGGAATGCAAATCCGTAAAGACATTACGGTGATTATGGTTGCTCCAAAATGCCCAGGTAGCGAAGTTAGAGCAGAATATGTGAGAGGTTTTGGTGTACCAACTTTAATTGCAGTGCACCCTGAGAACGACCCACAAGGAAAAGGATTAGCGCAAGCAAAAGCTTATGCAGTTGGAACTGGCGGTCATAAAGCAGGTGTTTTATTATCATCTTTTGTTGCCGAAGTAAAATCTGATTTAATGGGCGA
>JACMOW010000135.1 GCA_014377775.1 Pedobacter sp.
AGGGTCATCACACAAAATAATCCTCGCATCATTAGTACCGAACATGAAATTAATGCAAATGAAAAGGTAATGGTGTTCATCAATTGTAACCCTGAGGATGCAAAAACTACGCTTCAAATAAAAGATGGCTGGAAAATATCGTCGAATTTATATGGAGATAAAACACAAAATAATGACGTAATAATTAAGGCGAATGATGCTTTAGTTTTAATGTTAAAAAAATAATTTCATGAAGAAATATATATTATTCGCCATTGTAATCTCACTATTTACATCTAAATTTTGTGATGCACAAAAGAAAAAATCTCCAGTTGATTATGTCGATAATTTTATTGGGGTAAGAGACCAAAATACCAGTACTATATTAGGCCCTCAATTGCCTAATTCACCCATAAATCCAAGTCCGCAAACTACACCAGGTAAAGTCAATTATGATATGGACGGATATATCATGGGAAATGATATACGCGGTTTTGGGCAACTACATGTAAGCGGAACTGGATGGGGAAAATATGGGCAAATCTTTCTTTCTCCGCAAATAGGCTTAGCAGTAGCTGAAACAGCACACGACTCTCCTAAAAAAGATGAAATAGCTAAACCTTATGAGTATGGTGTTACCTTAACCAAGTATGGGATAAGAACAGAATTTACGCCTTCTCAGCATAGTGCAATTTATAAGTTCACTTTCCCGAAATCTGACAGCTCTCACATTTTGATAGATGTTAGCCATAATATTTTAGATATAGCTACTGCAATGCAACAGGGTCGGTCGGGTTTTGAGGCTGGGGAAATTACATTTACCAATAAAGAAAAAACAGAAATTAAAGGTTACGGAAAATATGTTGGAGGTTTCTCTGACGGTTTATATAACGTTTATTTTTCTGCTAAACTAAGTAAAGCTCCTGTTCAAAGTGGGACTTGGTTTAATGGTGAAATCAATAACGGGCAAACCCAACAGCTTTCAAAAAAAGCAAACGATAGGATAGGCGCTTTTGTAAATTATAATACTACAGCAAATGAGCAAGTTTACCTTAAAATAGCTATTTCTTTTAAAAGTATTAAACAAGCCGATGAATGGCTAAACAATGAAATTCCTGATTGGAATTATGAAAAAGTTAAAAATAAGGCAAAACAAATATGGAATACAGAGTTAGGCAAAATAAAAGTTGATGGTGGTTCTGAAATAGATAAAAAAATATTTTATACCGCCGCCTATCATTCCTCTATCATGCCTCGGGATAAAACCAATGATGCACCTGATTTTGATAAAGGAGTGCCAGTTTGGGATGATCATTTAGCTGTTTGGGACACTTGGAGAACGTTATATCCTTTAAAGGTTTTAATCAACCAAGCTATGGTAAGCGGTACAATTAATTCATTTATTGCCAGGTTTAAAAAAAATAACTCGGTTAAAGATGCCTATGTAGCATTAAGAGAAATGAATGCCGAACAAGGCGGAAATGATGTAAGTAATATCATAGTAGATGCTTATGTTAAAGGAGTTGAAGGAGTAGATTGGAAAGCTGCTTACGAAGTAGTAAAATTTTTGGCAGATGAAGAGCGCAAGGGTATTGCAACAACCGATACTGGAAAATTGTACAAACAACTAGGATGGATTCCCGCAGGTAAAATGAGCAACTCAGTAACTTTGGAATATGCTTATAATGATTATGGTGCGGCCTTAATGGCGAAAAATTTAGGGACAAAAACAGATTACGATAAGTACTTAGAAAGAAGCAGCAAATGGATAAACCTATGGAATGCTGATGCAGAAAGCGACGGATTTAAAGGTTTTATAGTTCCTAAAACTTTGAATGGAGATTTCATAAATATTGATTTAAAAAAGAATTGGGGTTCGTGGAAAAATTATTTTTATGAGGGTAATTCATGGACTTACTCTTATTTTGTTCCTCATCAGTTTGATAAACTGGTTAGTTTAAGTGGAGGGAAAGAAAAATTTGCCAAGAAATTAAAGTATGGCTTTGACCATAATTTAATAGACTACGGGAATGAACCATCATTTTTAACTGTTCATAGCTTTTTGTATGCAGACCGTCCTGATTTAGCCAGCTATTATATCAGAAAGCTAATGAAAGAAAGATTCTCTTTAGATGGAAGTATTGAAAACGATGATAGTGGAGCAATGAGCAGTTGGTATATGTTCTCTGCTATGGGCTTTTTTCCTAATGCTGGGCAAAACTTTTATTATCTCACCGGACCGCTCTTTAAAAAAGTAGAAATGAAAATGAGTAACGGGAAAAAGTTAATCATTTTAGCTCCAAATGCATCAGACAAAAATATTTATATAAAAAGTATAAAAGTAAACGGGAAACCTTGGAAAGGTTATTTTATTAGTCATGATGTTATCCGTAAAGGGGCTAAAATTGA
>JACMOW010000136.1 GCA_014377775.1 Pedobacter sp.
GTAAATAATCTAAATTAACTTTTAACACACAACATGAAACAAATTATAAAACTTATACTGGTAGCTATAGTAGCTACCACAAGTACCTCGTATGCACAATATGCAAGCGACGCATTACGCTTCTCTCAAACTAATTATGGAAGTACCGCCCGTTTTAAAGCATTGGGTAATGCCCAAATTGGAGTAGGTGGCGATATGAGTTCATTGGGTGGAAATCCTGCTGGCTTAGGTCTTTTTACCAAATCTGAGTTTAGCTTAACACCTGAATTTAATCAAACGGGTGTAAACACCACTTACCTTGGTCAGAACACCAACACTACAAAAAGCCAGTTAAATGTAAATCAACTTGGAGCCGTTTTCTATAGTCCAACTTACCGCAGAAAAGGTCAGGACACGAAAAGTGGTTTGGTAAGTATGGTATTTGGATTAGGCTACCATAGAAATAACGATTTTAGCATGGAAAGTAATTATGCAGGAACAAATAGAACCACTTCTATTGCGGATTCTTTTGCAGAAGCTGCAGGATCAACTATTCCCTCCAAGTTAACCAGTGGAACCGCTGAAAAGATTGCCTATGATAATTACTTAATCAGCTATGATAACGTAGCAAAAAATTATTATCCCGAAACATTTGCTGACAATACACAAAGCAATGCACAAAGTAAAAATGAATATAGAACAGGTTCCGTTTCTGAATTTAACTTTTCTGGAGCAGCAAACATTGGCAATCAAGTTTATATTGGTGCAAGTATTGGCCTACTAAATATTAGGTACAATAGCGATGCGCAATATGTAGAAAGTGGAAAAGCAAGGGAATACTTAAATGACAATTTGACCGGAAATAACATCAACTATAAATTGCTTTTCAATATCAATCAAGTAACCAAAGGCTCAGGATTAAACGGCAGATTAGGTGTAATTTTTAGAGCGGCTGAAGGACTTAGATTAGGTGCTACCTTGCAAACCCCATCATGGTTTGTGATTGAAGATAGCACGAATGAAAAACTAGACAACCGTGGAACAATTAGAGGCACAAGTGATAACAAAACCTACGATTTTATCTACAATTTACGCACACCATTAAAAGGGTCATTTGGCGGTAGCTATATTATTGGTGGACAAGCACTACTTTCTGCTGATGTAGATTTTATTGATTATGCAAGCACTCGGTTTTCAGCCAATGCTAATAATAGCGATAATGCTGTAATTAACGATAATAATGCATCTGTTCGGAAAAACTTTACCAGCGCCATCAATTATAGAGTTGGACTTGAATATAAATTTGATATGCTCAGTTTAAGAGGTGGATATGCCTTAAATGGAAGTCCTTACAAAACGGATGACAAAGGGATGTTCGACACTAAAATATACAGTGGTGGCGTAGGTTACCGTACGAATAAATATTCGGTAGATTTGGCGTACCAACGTTTAGAAAACACCAACACCTTAAGTCCGTACACCTTGAACAATGGAAATGAGCCAGTTGCCAATTTGGTAAATGCAAAAAATAATGTTTTTCTAACTTTTGGGTTGAGATTCTAAGTTATTATAAAAATAATTTAACCTTTTGTACTGAAATTGTTATCTTCACTTTTTAATTTAATAATAAGAAGTTATGACAGGTACAGTAAAATGGTTTAACGATGCTAAAGGCTTTGGTTTTATAACCCCAGAAGAAGGCGGTAAAGATATATTCTGCCACCATTCAGCGATCAAAGCTACAGGACAAAGATCGTTGCAAGAAGGACAAACGGTTGAATACGAAGTGAAAGAAGGAAAAAAAGGTCCGGAAGCTGAAAACGTAAGAGCAATCGGATAATAAGAAATAATTTTTTTATTTATTTGTTTGATGCGAACAGCAATTACTTTGATCACTTTGACAAACTTTTAAAGTTTGTCAAAGTAATTGTCAAAGTAATTGCTGTTTTTGTTTAAAAACTTATTTATTTCATAACTGTTATTAAGTGAGTATGGCTTTAATCGAATTCACAAATAAAGGAATTTACTGCAAAAAAGGAGGTTTCTATATTGATCCATGGCACCCTGTTGATTATGCTGTAACCACTCACGGACATGCCGATCACGTTAAATGGGGTAATAAAAATTACTTGTGCCACGATTTAACCAAACCAATCTTAACACAACGCTATGGTTTAGAAGATAACGTACAAACACTTCCTTATCATCAACAAATAGATATCAATGGTATTAAACTAAGCCTACACCCTGCCGGACATGTTATCGGTTCGTCTCAAATAAGATTAGAATATAAAGGTGAAATTTGTGTGGTTTCCGGAGATTATAAAGTAGAATACGATGAGATTAGCACTGCATTTGAACCTGTAAAATGCCACACATTTGTGTCTGAAAGCACCTTTGGCCTACCCATCTATCATTGGGAACCTCAACATATAATTTTTAAACAAATTATAAACTGGATTACTTCCAACCATCAAAAACAAAAAACGAGTATATTAATAGCATACAGTTTAGGGAAAGCACAACGGTTAATTAAAAACTTGAGTAGCGATTATCCCATATATGTTCATAACTCAATTGCCAACTTAAATGAAGCCTTTGCAGCTGCTGGAGTTAATTTACCCAAAACGATAAGAATTACACCTGAAACCAAAAAAGAAGATCTCCAACAAGGGATTGTGATTATCCCTCCCGCCTTAGCTGATGGAAAATGGGTGAAAAGCTTGATGCAGCCAGCAATCGGTATCTGTTCGGGATGGATGATGGTAAGAGCTGGAAGAAGGTGGCGTAGTGCAGATGCTGGTTTTGCCCTAAGTGATCATGCCGACTGGCCAGGGCTACTCGACGCAATAAAAGCAACGGAAGCCGAAAAAGTTTTTGTAACGCATGGCTCTACCGCCATTTTTTCTAAATACTTAAATGAAATCGGAATTGAAGCAGAAGAAGTGAGTACAAAATATGGTGCCGATGATGATGACGACGTTTTAATTAAATCAATACAAGAAAATTGAAACACTTTGCAGCATTAATTCAACAGCTTGAGCTGAGCAATAAAACAAACGACAAAATTGCCGCCTTGGTTGATTATTTCGGTAGCGCCATAGAAAAAGACAAGCCTTATGTTATCGCTATGTTTACAGGGAAAAAACCAAAACGACCCGTAAGTACGGTATTAATCAAGACCTGGGCAATAGAACTGACCGCTATTCCTGAATGGCTTTTTACAGAAAGTTATCATGCTGTTGGCGATTTAAGCGAAACCATTGCCCTAGTTTTACCACCTGCAAAAACAGCAATTGATAAACCTCTATATCAGTGGATAATAGAGCTTGCTGAAATAGGCAAACAAAATGATGAGAAAAAAAAGGAATACATCTTAAATGCTTGGAATGGATTAAGTACAGCAGAAAGATTTATATTTAATAAGCTCATTTCGGGTAATTTTCGAATTGGCGTTTCAAATAAAATATTGGTAAATGCAATTGCTAAACAAAGTAATATAGAAAGTAGCAAAATTATGCATGCCATTATGGGTAAATGGGATCCTAGTGTAATTAACTACCAACAGCTCATCCAAGGCGAACATGTAAATACCGACAATTCCTGGCCTTATCCCTTTTGTTTAGCATATGCGCTCGATACTGAACCAGAAAACATAGGAATACCAAAAGATTGGCAAGCTGAATGGAAATGGGATGGCATTCGTGGACAAATTATAAAAAGAAATGGAGAACTATTTATTTGGTCTAGAGGGGAAGAACTCGTAACCGATCAATTTCCCGAACTTCATTTCTTAAAACATGAGCTCGCCGATGGAACAGTTTTAGATGGAGAAATACTCGCTATTAAAGATGGAAATGTTCAATCATTTAGCACGTTGCAACAGCGCTTAAATAGAAAAATAATACATAAAAGTCAATTAACCAATGCTCCAATTGGATTTTATGCCTACGATATCCTCGAATTTAAAGGAGTAGATATTCGCTCAAAAACATTACAAGAAAGAAGAGAAATTTTAGAGAAAACCATTTTGGGCTTAGTTACTCCTCATATTGTAAGCCTATCGCCAGTTATCCATTTCGAAACCTGGGAAAGTCTAGCCGAACTTCGCTTAACTGCTCGTGAGATCAATAGCGAAGGCATTATGTTGAAAAAAATGAATTCAGTTTTTCATACGGGTCGAAAACGTGGCGACTGGTGGAAATGGAAAATTAATCCTTACACCATAGATGTTGTAATGATTTATGCGCAAAAAGGAAGTGGTAGGCGCGCAAATTTTTATACCGATTACACCTTCGCTGTACAAGATGGCGAAAAATTAATTACCATCGCCAAAGCCTACTCAGGCTTAACAGATAAAGAAATTAAGGAAGTGAATACCTTCGTAAATAAAAATGCCATTGAGAAATTTGGCCCAGTACGTACCGTTAAGCCCGAGCTTGTTTTCGAGATCGCTTTTGAAGGAATTGCAGAAAGTAAACGACATAAAGCCGGATTAGCATTACGTTTTCCCCGCATCGCCAGATGGCGAAAAGATAAAAAAGCAGATGAAATAAATACATTAGACGACCTTAGGCAATTACTTAGCGCTACATGAATAATTTAGCAAAAAACAAAGGCTATAAACATGTTGTAGAATGGTTAAAAAAAGACGCAAAAAAGCCATTCGATTTTCAAAAAGAAACTTGGCAATATTATGCCGATGGCTATAGTGGTTTGGTAAATGCACCCACTGGTTTTGGTAAAACATTTTCTTTATTTCTGGCTGTTGTAATTGAGGGATTAAATGAAGAGGCTTTAAAGAAAAATACGAAAAATAAATTACGACTTATTTGGATTACGCCCTTACGTTCTTTAGCAAAAGATATTGCTAGGGCAATGCGAGAAACCTTACAAGAATTAAATCTTGATTGGCAGGTTGGCGTACGAAATGGTGATACCCCACAAAATGAGAAATTGAAGCAAAAAAAGTCAATGCCAGAAATTTTGCTCATTACGCCCGAAAGTCTTCATTTACTTTTAGCACAAAAAGACACTTTAACGTTGTTCCAAAACTTAAAATGTGTAGTTGCTGACGAATGGCACGAGCTTTTAGGTAGTAAACGAGGTGTAATGGTAGAATTAGCTATCTCCAGAATTAAAGGGTTAAATAACTTAAATAAGAAAAATAGTCTAAGAATTTGGGGAATATCTGCTACAATCGGAAATTTAGAGGAAGCCTTAGAAGTAATTGAGCCAAATTTAATCGCAAAAAGAGTAATTGTTAAAGCAAAATTGAATAAAAAAATCATCATTAAATCCATTTTACCTGATGATATTGAAACCTTGCCATGGGCCGGACACTTAGGTTTAAAGCTCGCTTACAAATTATTGCCAATTATCGAAAAAAGCAAAACCACTTTAATATTTATCAATACCAGAGGGCAGTCTGAAATGTGGTATCAGCACTTGCTAAATATTGAGCCCGATTTAGCTGGAAGAATTGCCATCCACCATGGATCTATTGATTTCGAAATCCGAAATTGGATCGAAGAATCATTACATACAGGACTATTAAAGGCAGTTATTGCCACCTCATCCTTAGATTTAGGCGTAGATTTTAAACCTGTTGATACTGTAGTTCAAGTAGGGTCGCCAAAAGGTGTTGCACGCTTTTTACAACGCGCCGGCCGCTCTGGACACTCACCCGGCGCTACCTCTAAAATTTATTTTTTACCCACCCACGCATTAGAATTGGTTGAAGCCGCAGCCATTAAAGAGGCTGCAAAAAACAATAATATCGAAAGTAGAGAACCAATGGTAATGGTTTTCGACACCTTAATTCAATATTTAGTAACGCTAGCTGTGGGCGATGGATTTGATGACAAGCAAATTTATCAGGAAGTTAAAAATACTTATGCCTTTAAATGGTTATTACCAGAAGAATGGGCCTGGATGATGCAATTTATCACTAGTGGTGGAGATAGCTTAACCTCGTATCAGGAATTTAGCAAGGTAACTAAAGATGAAGAAGATGGGCTTTGGAAAGTAAAAAGTAAGCAAATTGCCATGCGCCACCGCCTACACATTGGCACTATTGTAAGCGATGCAATGCTTAAAGTTAAATTTCTTTCTGGTGGATATATTGGCATGGTAGAGGAGTATTTTGTATCAAAACTTAAACCCAATGATAGTTTTACACTAGCAGGAAGAATTTTAGATTTCGTACAAATTAAAGACATGACGGTTATCGTGCGCAGAAGTAAAAAGAAAAGAGCGATGTCGCCAAGCTGGTTGGGCGGGCGATTACCCTTATCTGCTAATTTAGGAACAGTTCTTCGAAAAAAATATAATGAAGTTTTAGATCAACACCATGAAGATGAAGAACTAGATTGTGTATATCCACTTTTTTTAAAGCAGCAACAAGACTCTCATGTACCTCGAAATGATGAATTACTAATTGAGCTGATTAATAATCGAGAAGGCTTTCATTTTTTTGCCTATCCTTTTGAAGGCCGTTTAGTGCATGAAATTTTAGCCGCTTTAGTTGCCTATCGGTTAAGTAGATTAGTCCCAATTACCTTTTCCATCGCCATGAACGATTATGGTTTTGAGTTGTTAAGCGACACCGAAATCCCTATGGATGATGCCATTGCCTATGAAGTGTTTTCTCCAGTAAATTTGGCCGAAGACATAAAATTAAGCATTAACTCAACCGAAATGGCAAAAAGAAAATTTAGGGATATTGCCTGCATTGCAGGCTTAGTGTTCCAAGGTTATCCTGGAAAATATGTAGCCAATAAGCATTTACAATCTTCTGCAGGATTATTCTTTAATGTTTTTACTGATTTTGACAAACATAATTTACTTTTACGACAAGCTTATGAAGAAGTGTTTTATCAACAATTAGAGGAGCCGCGTTTGGCCGCCGCATTACATCGAATACAACAAAGCACCATCGTAATTACCCAGCCAAAAAGCTTTACGCCACTTTCTTTTCCCATTAAGGTGGATAGCTTAAGAGCCAATATGAGTTCGGAAGAATTAGAAAATCGGATAGAAAAAATGAAAGCAGAAGCCACGAAGTGGTAACTTTGACAAAGTTTTGAACTTTGTCAAAGTTATGATAAACTGAAAATATGACAATAACGATTAGGGAAGAAAATTTTATTTTAGCAAAAGAAAGGGCTTTATTTCTTCCTAAGCAACAATTATTAGCCATTAGCGACTTACATCTTGGTAAATCAGCACATTTTAGAAAAGCAGGTGTGCAGGTTCCTTCTACACTAGCAAAACAAGATTTACAACGTTTATCTTTAATTATAGATCGCTATGAACCGCAAGTGCTGCTCATCAATGGCGATATGTTTCACCATGAATTAAATAGTGATGTTGA
>JACMOW010000137.1 GCA_014377775.1 Pedobacter sp.
ATAGGTGGTGGAAATTTGATGGTTTCGACTTTTGGTGGTGGTGGCGCAACCGGTGGATGAGGGGTTTTTAAATTTTTCCAGGGTTTGTCTGGTTTTATGATTGGTGGAGGAAATTTAATTTGATCTTGTTTTTTTGCTTTTTTTACGCTTAACGTGTCATTTCGTTTAACATTTTCTACTTTTGGATTTTCTTGGAGTGGTGTTGCAATTTCGCTTTTCTCCGGAAGCAAATCTACATAACCATAATCCTTTGTAAATGCCATTGTAGATGTACAAAGCATAACCCCAGCTAAGGGGAGTACTAATAGCAGCCTGAGCCTTGCCGAGCCTGCCGTTCTCTTTTTGTTTAACATGTTAATTCTCCTTTTTAATATGGATGGATTGAAAATTTGATTCGTAATCGGTTGCGAACTTAATCCAAATGAATTTTGGATCAATAAGAGTGCATATTCATGCTTCTGTACATCGGCATCCGTTGTAAGCTCGTCTGCAATGTATTCGTGCAATAGCTTGATATCTTTTTTAATGAAATATAGTAAAGGATTAAACCAACAGATAATTTGTACCAATTCAAAAAATAATACATCAAAGCTGTGCTTTTGTTTAATATGTACCATCTCATGCTTTATCACTGCAGCTTCATCAGCCAATGCTGGATGGATAAATAAGAGATTAAAAAACGAAAATGCAGTCGATTCACCATTTAATTCGATTAATGTAATATTACCAGAAGCATATTTTTTAGCGTTTAACCACATTTTTAGAATCTTACAAATACCAAAACTTAACTTAAGTGCAAAAGAAAAGGCGATAAACAAGTAAAAAATGTAAATCCAATTTATTTGTGTAGTTTCGATGTTGCCGCTAATTGCGCCCATGGGGTTTAAATTTTCTTTAATTGATACCTTAATTAACCCAATCTGCACTACAGGGAACGTAAATGAAAGAAGCGTAGATAACAATAAGAAATACCGATTAAGGTTATAAAAGGTTTCATTTTGCAAAAATAGACGGTAAAAACCGTAAAATAGGACCAAATAAAGGTTTGCCTCGAGTAAATAATATAGCCAGTTCATTATTTTTTGTTTTTAAGTTTTTCAGCCAATGCAATTAATTCATCAAGCTCCTTCATGTCCATGTTTTTTTCTTTTACCAGGAAGGAAACTAAACTTTGATAATTATTCTCAAAGTAATTGTTCATCACTTTATCAAAAGCAAAATGCTTATACTGCGCTTCGCTAATGATGGGGAAATAGATATAAGTATTACCAATCGCTTTATGATCGATGAATCCTTTCCCTTCTAAAACCCGAATTACGGTCGAAACGGTATTATAAGCTGGCTTAGGCGGATCCATTTTGTCTATTACTTCTTTGACTAATCCTTCGCCCATTTGCCATAGTATTAACATTACTTGTTCTTCTGCTTTTGTAAGTTCTCTCAATTTCATCAATCTAATTTTTAATAATTTACTATCGTCTTTTCACCCTGTTTAACTAAAAAAAATATCATTAATATTTCTTAATATTCAATTTCTCTTAATCAAGTGGTAAACAATTCCTTTAATACTTAATCTAATTTACTACTATTTTTATAGTTAAGAAACTATTTTTATAGTTATTTATTTAAGTATCTGATTTACAGTTGAATAAAATTATTTTTAAATGTAGTCTCATATAATAAACTACATTTGATGTGATGAGTTTAGTCCACAAAATAGCCCTTACTTTGATCAAAAACATTGGATCAAGACAAGCAAAGAAGCTCTTGCTCGCTTTTGGTGATGCTGAAGCGGTATTTAGCGCTAAGAAAAATATGCTCCTTAAAATTGAGGGAATTGGAGAGAAGATTGCCTCCTCTATTTTAAATACTGATGCGTTGGTAAGAGCAGAAAAACAGTTGGCTTTTATTGAGAAGCATAAAATTGAAGTATTGTTCTATACAGATGCAAATTATCCAAAGCGATTACGCAATTGTTATGATGCACCAGTACTACTTTATTTTAGGGGGAAAGTTAATTTTAATCAAAGAAGGGTAGTAAGTATTGTTGGTACACGCAATGCTACTCCATACGGTAAAGAACTTTGTAAAAAGTTAATTGAAACATTATTGCCCTATAACGTTTTGATCATCAGTGGTCTTGCTTATGGGATTGATGTTACAGCGCACAAAGAGAGTTTGAATTGTCAGATTCCTACGGTAGGTGTGTTGGGGCATGGTTTAGATCGCATATATCCTCTGGCACATGCTGATGTTGCGCGTAGTATGGTTGAAAATGGAGGATTATTAACTGAATTTTTGCCTGGGACTAAACCCGATAAAGAGAATTTTCCAAAAAGGAATCGGATTATCGCTGGTTTATGCGATGTATTGGTTGTAGTTGAGGCATCTAGCAAAGGTGGTGCTTTGATTACAGCCGATATTGCAAATTCTTATTCAAGAGATGTTTATGCTTTCCCAGGCCGAACAAATGATGAATATTCTGCGGGCTGTAATTTTTTAATCAAAACCAATAGAGCCGGACTTATTAATCATCCGAAAGACCTTGTTTATTATTTAGCTTGGGAGGAGGAAAGTACAAAAAAAAGGGAAGTACAAGTACAGTTACCACTAAATTTAACTGAAATAGAGATTCGAATTGTTGAGGTTTTGAAAAATAACCCAATGGGGGTGGATGAATTAAGCAGCGCAGCCAATCTATTGCAAAGTAAGCTGGCGATGGCATTATTAACGCTAGAAATGCAGGGGATAGTAATCACCTTACCTGGAAAAAGATACCAACTAACCTAATATTATAAAATTTATTGTATACTTATCTAGTAGTTTAAAGTATAAAATTTTACTTTATTTTTTATTTCAATATTTAGTTCTGAATAGGTATTAAATTATAAAATACTTATTGCCAATTTGTATTTTTGCAGCATGTGGTACAATAACATTTTAGAAACCATTGGCAATACGCCGTTGGTAAGATTAAATAACGTTACGTCTTCT
Organism: Pedobacter sp.; assembly: GCA_014377775.1. Lineage (GTDB taxonomy): Bacteria > Bacteroidota > Bacteroidia > Sphingobacteriales > Sphingobacteriaceae > Pedobacter. The sequence goes on from JACMOW010000137.1 coordinate 2,995, forward strand.
ATTTCTGCAACGGTGTTGGCGAAGATAGAAACAACTAACCCTGGTAATTCGATTAAAGATCGTATGGCGATTAAGATGATTGAAGATGCTGAAAAAAGTGGGGTGCTAAAACCTGGTGGAACTATTATTGAAGGAACATCTGGCAATACTGGGATGGGTTTAGCTATGGCGGCCATTATTAAAGGCTATAAATGTATTTTTACCACAACAGATAAACAATCGAAAGAAAAGGTTGATGCTCTGCGCGCATTTGGAGCAGAAGTAATTGTTTGTCCAACTAATGTTGATCCCGAGGATCCCCGTTCTTATTATTCAGTTTCATCACGCTTAGAAAGGGAAGTTCCAAATTCATGGAAGCCCAATCAATACGATAATTTATCAAATAGCAAAGCGCATTACGAGCAAACTGGTCCGGAAATTTGGGCGCAAACTGAAGGTAAGATCACCCATTTGGTTGTAGGCGTAGGAACTGGTGGTACCATTTCGGGAACGGGAAAGTACTTAAAGGAGAAAAATCCAAACATTAAAGTTTGGGGAATTGATACTTATGGTTCTGTTTTTAAGAAATATAAGGAAACAGGGATTTTAGATAAAAATGAAATTTACCCTTACATTACAGAGGGAATTGGAGAAGATTTTTTGCCAAAGAATGTAGATTTCGATATTATTGATTTATTTGAAAAAGTAACCGATAAAGACGCAGCTTTAATGACTCGTGATATTGCCCGAAAAGAAGGTATTTTTGCTGGAAACTCTGCTGGTTCCGCAATAGCGGGGCTTTTACAGCTAAAAGATAAATTAAAGCCAGAAGACGTAGTGGTGGTTATTTTTCACGATCATGGTAGTCGATACATGGGTAAAATGTACAACGAAGATTGGTTACGTGAAAGAGGGTTTTTAACCGACGAGAAACTTACTGCTCGTTCCATTTTAGCAAAAAGACCGAATCAGGAAGTGGTAACGCTGGATTGCGAAAAGACCATAACTGAAGCCATAAATGTAATGAAAACGCTTAATATTTCCCAATTACCGGTTACCCAACAAGGGATGGTGATTGGGAAAGTAACAGAGAGTAATATTTTAGAATCGTTATTAGAAAATCCATCACTAAAATCGAATGCAGTGAAAGAAATCATGACTGCTTCTTTACCTTTTGTAGATTTGAATACCTCAATCGACAAAATTTCGGCAATGATTAATAAAGATAATGGTGCTGTTTTGGTAGAAGATGAGCAGGGAAAATTTGGTATTATTACGCAATACGATATTATTGAAGCAATTTCTGGGTAAAATAATCAGCTAATTAGTAAATAAACTAATTAGCTGGTTTTAATGGCTTGGCCCAGAACCATCCACACGCTTTATTTGTGCGCCTAAAGCTCTTAATCGAGTGTCAATATCTTGATAGCCACGTTCAATTTGCTCAATATTATAAATAGTCGATGTTCCTTCGGCCGATAAGGCTGCAATTAATAGAGAAACACCTGCTCTAATATCTGGAGAAGTCATGCTGATTCCTCTCAGCTTATATTTTTTATCAATTCCATTAACTGTAGCACGATGAGGATCGCAAAGTATAATTTGTGCACCCATATCAATTAATTTATCTACGAAAAACAAACGGCTTTCGAACATTTTTTGATGAATTAATACATTGCCTTTTGCCTGTGTGGCAACCACTAAAATAATACTTAATAAATCGGGCGTAAAACCTGGCCAAGGTGCATCGGCAATGGTTAAAATTGAACCATCAATAAAAGTATCAATTACATAATTTTTTTGAGAAGGCACAAAAATGTCATCACCTCTACGTTCTAAATTTATACCTAGCTTTTTAAATACTTCCGGAATAATACCAAGTTCATCATAACATACATTTTTGATGGTGATTTCGGACTCCGTCATCGCTGCCAAACCAATAAAAGAACCAATTTCAATCATGTCAGGCAACATTCTGTGCTCCGTACCACCAAGTTTTTTAACGCCTTCAATTGTTAATAAGTTAGAGCCAATACCCGAAATTTGCGCACCCATTCTATTTAACATCTTACAAAGTTGCTGTAAATAAGGCTCGCAAGCTGCATTATAAATAGTTGTTGTTCCTTTCGCCAGCACAGCTGCCATTACAATATTTGCGGTGCCAGTTACCGAAGCTTCGTCTAATAAAATATATGCCCCTTTTAAATTTGTAGCATCTACGTTAAAGAATGCTTTTTTACTATCATATACAAATTTTGCGCCTAATTTTTCGAAGCCTATAAAATGAGTATCTAAACGACGGCGGCCAATTTTATCACCACCTGGTTTAGGAATTGCAGCCCTACCAAAACGAGCCAATAATGGGCCAACTATCATAATAGACCCGCGCAAACCACCGCCTTTGGCCTTAAAAATATCGGATTCAAAAAAATCGAGATTTATTTTTTTTGCTTCAAAAGTGTAGGTATCTTTATTGATACGTTCAACTATTACACCTAAATCAGATAATAATTCAATTAGTTTATTTACATCTTTGATATCTGGGATGTTACTAATGGTAATTTTTTGGTCGGTTAATAAAACAGCCGATAGAATTTGTAAAGCCTCATTTTTTGCTCCTTGTGGAGTAATTTCACCTTTTAATTTCTTTCCACCAATAATTTCGAATGCATTCATATTTGCAATAACTTTTAATTAATGTCTTTGTTTAGGGTTATTCCTTTGCTGAGGGCGGCTACCATTATTATTTTGGCGTCCTTTATTATTATTATTATTTCTACCTCTGTTATTATTGTTATTGACTCTATTTACTTGAGGTCTAAACTCAACTTTTTGTAAGTTTACGTTTTCTTCTAATTGTAAATTACCACCCGAAAGTTCCCTTAAATTTTTAAGAATCGTTTCATCGGCTACATTATCTTTATTCCACTGCACGTAGGCCATTTTCATGAAATTGGCAATCCCTTGTACCATAGCAGCCTTACGCGCTGGATTTTCTTCTTCCATTGTTTTTTCAATCAGTTTCTCAACCGTTTTACCGTAGTGCTTATAGGTAATTTTTTGCTGTGGATAACCAATATGTGCAGGTTTAAATTGAGCAGCTTCGGGTAAAGGCTTTGGATAGGGGCTATCTACATCAATCTTGTAGTCGGAAATAATGTGTAAATGATCCCAGAGTTTGTGTTTGAAATCGGCAACATCGCGCAAATGTGGGTTTAAAAACCCCATTAAGTCGATAACTGCTTGTGCGTATTTATTGCGCTCTTCTTTGGTTGGCAAATCGATAATGTACTTTACCATGTTTTGTACATTACGACCATATTCGGCCAAAATTAAGTCACTTCTTGTGGTATTATAATCGAAATTCATTATGGGTTTTGCTGAATATAAAACTAAAAAATTTATTGCAAAAGCATTATGAAATAACCGAAAATAGAAAAGTAAATTTAATGAGAATTAAAATTAAGTTTTCTTGAGAAATTATACGGTTAAGAGTTCATCGAAATGAACAATTGCATCCAAATATAGGATTAATTTATTTTACAATGCGCAGTTTAGCAAATTTTAATAGCAATTGTTTATTGCCTAAACCCTGAAAAAATACGGTTGCTTTTATATCAGGTAGTTTGCCCTCCAGATTAACAATTTTTCCAAAACCAAATTTTTCGTGCTCCACCTCCATCCCATTTTGGAACTCATTGGATGCATTGGGTGCAAAGCCAGCGGTAGGAATATGCGCCTTAGGTAGAATAGATGTTGTTTTTGGTCGGATGGTAGTAGGAGCACTTGTTGGGCTAGTAATTTTTGGTTTATAGGTAGACTCACGCTGTTGGCTCCAGCTTTTTCGTTCATTTTCAAAACTATTACCTCCAAAGCTAGATTTGGTCGGTTTTACCACTTCTAATTCTAAATAAGATGGATTAATTTCATTGATGAAGCGACTGGGTTCGCATGAAGTTAGAGTTCCCCAGCGATAACGAGAAGTTGAATAAGTTAAAGTCAGCTTTTTTTCAGCACGAGTAATCGCAACGTAAAATAAGCGCCTTTCCTCTTCTAAATCTGTTCTCGAGGTTAACGACATCTGGGAAGGAAATAAATTTTCTTCTAACCCAACTATAAACACATTTTTAAACTCTAAACCTTTGGCCGAGTGGATGGTCATTAGCGAAACGGTATCGGCATCTTTATCGTTTTGGCGATCATCATTCGTTAATAAAGCAATATCTTGCATAAAAATAGCTAAACTCCGATCTTCAATATCTTCGCGCTCGGAAAATTCTTTTATACCGTTTAGTAATTCTTGGATGTTTTCATATCGACTTCTTCCTTCTACACTATCATCGGTATGCAGTTCTTTTAAAATCCCAGAATGCTGTGCGATGTATAATGCAGTTTCGTACGCATCTAATTTTTTAGCTTCTGCGGTAAAACTTTGAACCATCACGGCAAAATCATTTAACTGATTGGCAATTCTCCCCGCTATATAATCCTGTGGATTGCAAATTACTTGCCACATGGTTACATCATGTTTATCGGCAGCAACAGAAATTTTCTCTATGGTAGTATCACCTAATCCACGACGTGGATAATTGATTACTCGTTTAATGGCTTCCTCATCGGCAGGATTAAATGTTAATCGGAAATAAGCAATTAAATCTTTAACCTCTTTACGTTGATAAAAAGATAAGCCACCATAAATTTTATAAGGAACATTGAGCTTCCTCAAGGCTTCCTCCATAGCCCTACTTTGAGCGTTTGTTCGATATAAAATGGCAAAATCTTTATGCGCCAATCCACTATTTAAACGGTCTTGAATAATCGCTTCCGCTACTAATTTTCCTTCTTCATTATCAGTAAAGGCTCTCGAAACCTTAATGCGATCGCCCTTTTCGTTATCAGAAAATACATTTTTTTCGAGCTGATTTTTATTATTGGCGATGATGCTGTTTGCAACTTCAACAATGTTTTGCGTAGAACGATAATTTTGCTCTAGCTTATATACTTTTAAATCAGGATAGTCGCGCTCAAAGTTTAAGATGTTCTGGATGTTAGCGCCCCGAAAAGCATAAATACTTTGTGCATCATCACCCACTACACAGATGTTTTGGTAAGCTGCTGCTAATTTTTTAACAATTGTATATTGTGAAAAATTGGTATCCTGATACTCATCAACCATTAAGTACTTAAACTTTTGCTGATATTTATTTAAAACGTCAGGATGATTTTTCAATAAAACATTGGTTTTAAATAAGAGGTCATCAAAATCCATCGCCCCAGCTTTGTAGCAACGTTTGGCGTAGGTTTCGTAAATTAAACCCAATAACGGACGTTTATTCCCCGCATCTTCAGCTTGTATTTGGTCATTTTCTAAGTATTCAGCATACGAAACGAGATTATTTTTTGCGGATGAAATGCGATTAAAAACTACGTTTGCAGCATAGAGTTTATCATCCAGTTGCATTTCCTTTAAAATGGTTCTGATCAAACTTTTACTGTCGTCGGTATCATAAATGGTAAAATTAGATGGGTAGCCGATTTTTTCTGCTTCCACTCTTAAAATTTTGGCGAATACGGAGTGAAAAGTACCCATCCAAATATTTTTTGCTTCACCACCCACCACTTTACCAATACGTTCGCGCATATCTTTACTCGCCTTATTGGTAAAAGTGAGCACCAGAATATTAAAGGCATCAACCCCTTTTTGTATTAAATGGGCAACTCTATACGTAATTACCCTAGTTTTGCCCGAACCCGCACCAGCAACTATCATTACTGGACCCTGTGTATTTTCTACTGCTGCTCTTTGTTGTGGGTTTAATCCTGCTAAATAATCCAAATCTATCTTGTCTTTTGAAGTCCAAAAATAGCAAATTCTGAGTGCTTATGGAAAGGTGTTGGTAAATACCTATCTTAATCAAAAATTAATTACGATGTCTCAGTATATTATCCAAACCGAACAGCTAAGCTATCAATATTCCAAGCAAAGAAAAGTGTTAGATGGAGTGTCATTAAATATCCCCAAAGGCTCAATTTATGGGCATTGGAGTAACCATATTTGTATCTAGCCATTTATTAGCAGAAATCAAAAAAATGTGTACACATGTTGGTATTATAAGTAATGGTAAACTACGCTTCGAAGGTACAATAGATGAGCATTCGAAGAGTGCCCAAGGCTGTAAAATACAATTAACATTTACATCCACTCTTCACTACCACTTTCAATCTGATATAGCCAATAATTAACCAATTGTTTAATCTCGGTGTAGTTGCCATATTTAAACTGAATAACCCCTGCTGCGGTGTGTAGGTTAACATGTCCTACGTCAGCAACTTTATGCCAGGGATACTGAAAAGTAGTGATGGATTGGATTTTATGAGGAACAATAATTTCGTGTGAAATATCCCAAATCCCACTTTTTTTAATTATGAAATCTTGACTTACTGTTAATCGATGCTTTTTATAACTGATATAAATCATTAAAACAGAAACGAAAAAATAAATAATGCTTAAAGGATAATAAGGCTTTACTTCTTGAAAATTAAACCAAAGCACATAAAATATAACAATTGGTAATAGAGTCAAAAACAAAATAGGTAAATTTAAAAATCTGTAGTTGGGGGCAAATAGAGCTCCATTTTTAGGAATTTTCCCTAAGATAATGGCCAATAATTTATCTTTTTCGTCGGCATTACAACCTGGAACTTGGAGATTAGACTTCGTTAAATCTTTTTCGGTTTGAGCTTCGCCTGAATGCGCCTGTTTTAAGTTCAAGTTCATTATGTTGAACTTTTTTTGAAAGTAATTTTGGCTACAAGTAGTGATTTGAACTTTTTTAGGACTTAATAGTGTATTCTTTTTAGCGAATAGGCCAGATGAAATTAAAAGGGATAATTTATGCTTACTAATTTCGAAATCAAAATATTTTACAAAAGTCCGTATGATATTAATGATTAATAGGATAAATAAAAAAATAGCGATTATTATACTTACCGACAATATAGACACTCCTGTTTTAATAGCCGCTTCAACTTGTCCATTATCTGAATCAAAAGCCCTAAGTAGATCTTTAGCATTGTGAAAAATGGCGTATATAAAACCTACTAAAAGCGCTAAACTACTTCCATAATTTGTGGTAAAACCGATTTTAAATAAAGTGCCACTACTCAGTTTTAAAATGGGGGTTTGTGATGTTAAAGAAATATTTTCATTGGTAACATCTATTTGAGATGCCTTTTGTCCATTTAACAATAATTCCTTTAAGCTATAAGCAATTTTTTCATCAATCGCTTTTATACTCACTTCTTTGCTATCGCCACCTGGGGTGTCTATTTGTAAACTATATACTCCAATAATTTTTTGTAAAAGGGATTGATTGATATTTACCTGTTGTATTTTATCTAATTGGATGGTGAGTAATGTTCGATTAAATATTCCTTTATTGATGACAAACTCTTGCTTTATATTATCTAAAAAGAATGTGAATCGGCGATAACTTAAATATGAGAAAAACAAGATAACTAAAATTAAAACGGATATTCCAACAGTAGAATAAATCAAAAGGTTGCTTTGTGCCTTAATTACGAATATTGCTATTGGAATAATTAAGGCTCTTATGATCTGCTGCAATGTATTGGCTGCCATAACAACGATGCCAGATATAGATTGTCTTTGCGGTTTGCTGAAATCGTAATCCATCATTAATTCACTGAAGTTTCCAATAAATCGAGTCTTTTTAACAAAGCCTCTTTAATCGTTCTAGCCTGTTCAATTGGAATTCCCGAGATATGCATATGCCCTGTTCCATCTCCAGCAGTATGAATTTGAAGTGTAGCCAATTTATAGATCCTCGAAAACAAACCCTCATCTAAAGCTACATGTTGTATGCGATTTAACGGGATAATCGTGGTTTTTTCGGCAATAATTCCGCTTTTATAGATGATATCTTTCTCTCTCAAAGCATAACCTCGTTTCTTAAAACTTGTTTTGTAAAGTAAAAATATGAAAGCGAAAATGATAATACACCCACCTCCTAAGTAGATACCGTAAGGTTTAATTTTTTCGTTAAGGATAATTATAGTAATTAATGCTGTAATACTCAAGAAAATGAAAATAGAGATATTAATTAACATTACTTTCCAATAGGTTGGATGTGGAGCATTTAAACTAACTTCTTGATATCTAGGTAATGAGTTGATTTCGATAGCTTCATTCGTAAATTCTTGCATTTGCTTAAGTTTAAGGACTAAATATAGGACAAATTAAACGCTAATATGTTAATGAAACTTGTTAGAAATATTGTCAAAACCTATATTTGTTTAAAATTTATAAGTTATGCAAGAGATAAAGAAATATGTTGAAGATAATAAACAACGCTTTTTAGATGAGTTGTTCGAATTACTACGATTTCCATCAGTAAGTGCCGACCCAAAATACAAAGGAGACGTTTTGAAAACTGCCGATTTTGTGGCTCAAAAATTAATAGATGCAGGTGCCGACAAAGTTGAAATCTGTGAAACGGCAGGTTATCCAATTGTTTATGGTGAAAAAATTAGTGATCCATCACTGCCAACTGTTTTAATTTATGGTCACTATGATGTTCAACCTCCAGATCCATTGGAGCTTTGGAAAACTCCTCCCTTTGAGCCTACGGTTAGAGATGGAAAAATTTACGCACGGGGTGCTTGCGATGATAAGGGTCAGTTTTACATGCATGTAAAAGCTTTCGAGTTAATGATGAAAACTAACACACTGGCCTGTAATGTAAAGTTCATGATCGAGGGTGAAGAAGAAGTAGGGTCTGCTAATTTGGGTATTTTTGTAAGGGCTAATGCCGATCGCTTAAAGGCTGATGTAGTTTTAATTTCTGATACGTCGATGATTAGCATGGAAAATCCCTCTATTGAAACGGGTTTACGTGGTTTAGCCTACATGGAAGTTGAAGTGGTGGGGCCAAATAGAGATTTACATTCTGGCGTTTATGGCGGTGCTGTAGCTAATCCTGCTACCATTTTATGCAAAATGATTGCTTCGCTTCATGATGAAAATAATCATATCACTATTCCGGCATTTTATGAAAAAGTGATTGATTTAACAGCTGAAGAAAAGAAAGCGCTAAACTCAGCACCTTTTGATTTGAATGAATATAAGGAAGATCTTGAAATTAATTCTGAATGGGGTGAGAAGGGATATTCTACATTAGAGCGAACTGGAACTAGGCCAACCTTGGAAGTTAATGGCATTTGGAGTGGTTATACTGGTGAGGGTGCAAAAACTGTTTTGCCAAGTAAAGCAAATGCCAAAATATCAATGCGTTTGGTGCCGAATCAAAGTTCTGAAGAAATCAGTGAAATTTTCGCCAAGCATTTCGAAAGTATAGCGCCAGATTATGTGAAAATAAAAGTTTCAACACACCATGGGGGAGAGCCAGTGGTAACGCCAACCAATAGTGTGGCCTATAAAGCAGCCGAAAAAGCAATTGAAGTAAGTTTTGGCAAAAAACCTATTCCAACGCGAGGTGGCGGAAGTATTCCAATTGTTGCTTTATTTGAAGATGTTTTGGGCATTAAATCGGTTTTGTTTGGTTTTGGATTAGATAGCGATGCTTTGCATTCACCAAATGAGAAATACGATATCTATAACTATTATAAAGGCATCGAAACAATACCATTATTTCATAAGTATTTTGCTGAATTAAGTAAGGATTAATTTTACCATAAAAACCAATGTTAACTCGCAAAAGTAAGCCTTCTCGAAGAAAAAGCAAGGGTTTATCAGTGCAAGTAAAATTTGTCCTTATTGGTATGCTGTTAATACTATTATCTCCATTTTACTATGGTTATGTGCTAAAATTAACTTCGTTTGCATGGTTTTGGATTCGCCATCCGGCAGATGATAAAAATTATAGAACCTATGAAAGCTATCAGATTAAAATTCCTAAAAAATATACCATTCACGGTATTGATGTGTCTTACTACCAAGGGAAAATAGATTGGACAAAGGTCAAAGCCATGAATGAAGACGGAGTTAAAGTATCTTTTGCATTTATTAAAGCTACTGAAGGGTTGTTAAATGTTGATCCTTATTTTCAACGAAATTGGAGAGAAGCTCCGAAGGTGGGAATTAAAGTAGGTGCCTATCACTTTTTTAGACCAAAAAAATCAGGACGATGGCAGGCTAATTTTTTTCTTCAAACGATAAGTATAGAAAAAGGAGACTTACCGCCTGTTGTTGATGTGGAGAGTTTAGATGGGGTTTCGCCAGAAAAAATGAGGAAAGAATTAAATGCATTTGTGATCCAAATTGAACAGAAAACGAAGGTAAAGCCAGTTATATATTCTGGGCTTAAATTTTATCAGGATCATTTAGCTCCCTATTATAAGGATTATCCATTTTGGGTAGCACACTATCATCAACCGAAGCTAAAATTAGAAAGTAAGGCATGGAAATTTTGGCAACATTCTGATAAAGCACGAATTAATGGCATTAATCATAACGTAGATTTTAATGCCTTTAATGGAGATAGTTTGCAATTTAAAAGGTTGTTAATTCCATAAAAAAAAGAGCGACTATCTGGTGGGATAGCCGCTCGTTATTGTGTGTATTGGTTTAATTATTTTCTAATTGCTGCATAAGCAGTTACATCTGTATTATTTTTTTCGGTTTTAATGGCACTAAAATTCTCTAAAGTAATTTTAGATAGTTTATCCATTGTTAGTACGTGGGAGTTCGCGTGTCCTTGTAACTTTAGTTCTGCACCATTTTTAATCGTGGTATATAAACTTTCGATTTGCGCATTAACGTCTACTTTTGCGCGATCTTTAACAAATATCTGAAGATTTTTTACATTAAAAGCGCCTTTAGTTTGCACTATCGCATTTCCTGAAGCTTCAATTCGGTAAATGTTATCTACGTAAATGGTGATTTCGGCAGTATTAATCAAGTTACTCCCATCAATAGTTAATGAATTGGTAGTTTTTTTAACTAAGACATTAACATCATTTTCGTTTTCGTATAAAATTTTTGATTTTGGTGCCTGAACAATAGTAACCTGAACGTTTCCAGTTACGATAATTTTTTGAATGGATGAGATGTCAGCAACATTTGCATAAGCAACTGAAGTTAACATGACTAAAGCGAATAATCCTGTGGCAAATAATGATTTGATTAAAGTTTTCATAATATGGGTTTTTTGTGTGATTTCATGATATGACGGCCAAATCAAAAAAAAGTTGCACACAACCTATATGTTTTATACGAAAACTTCGCAATAATCGACGAACTGGCTTTTTAGTTAGATGAAAACTACTAGATTATCCACTTTTCGCACGTGTTTAAAAATCCTTCATCCGCATCGGCTCCAATGCCATTATCATCAGAAAGAGTTAAAAAATAGCCATCATAGGTTAAACCACCTACTACTGGGTCTACTAAATGACCTAATAAGCAGGTATCTAAATCGAAATAAACTACGTTAGGGCTAGCCAATGCGAAATGTAAGTTGGCACTTAAGGCAATGCGACTTTCGAGCATACTCCCAATCATGCACTTCATACCTTTTTGTAAAGCCTCCTCATGTATTTTTTGAGCCTCTAAAATTCCACCAGATTTTGCGAATTTAATATTGAGATATTCACAAGCCTTACTATTGATTAATTTTCGGGCATCGTGATGGTTATAGCAGCTTTCATCAGCCATTAATTTAATAGGCGAGTTCAAGGCTAACTCAGGTAATCGATCATCAAACCAAGTGCGCATCGGCTGTTCACAAAATTCTATTTTTTGAGAATGAAGTGCTCCCAAAGCGAAAAGTGCATCATCAAAACTCCAACCTTGGTTTGCATCCAAGCGTAAAATCATATCGCTACCTACCGCCGCTCTAATTTTTTTAACGCGGTCTATATCTTCGTTTATATTTTTCCCTAACTTAATTTTTATGATTCTACACCCTCTTTTTTGATAAGATAGGGCAGTTATAGCCATTCCATCAGGCGTATCGATTCCAATGGTCATATCGGTTTCTACTGTTTTTTTGTGCCCACCTAAAAATTGGTACAATGGCAACCCTGCATTTTTCGCGGCAATGTCAAATAAAGCCATGTCAAATGCACTTTTAATTGTGCCATTATGATCTGCATATGCTAATAAATCGGCCATACGTTCGGGTATTTCTAGCGGATTTTTACCTTTCCAAATTTGTGCAAAATCTTTCGCCATGGCCAAGCAGGTTTCTTGGGTTTCCCCAACAATCATCGGGAATGCCGAACACTCGCCAACGCCGTAGATACCTTTGTCGGTATAAATTCTGATGAACACATTTTGCGCAAAATGCATCGTTCCAGTGGCGATTACAAAAGGCTCCATCGGAATGCTAAAACGGTATATTTCGGTATGTGTGATTTTCATGTTTTTCAAGATATGAGATGTTAGACAATAGATTTTAGAATGCTAATGTAAAAAAGAATAATTAATCATAAGAGGTTAATTAGTAATTAATAACTTTATCACTTTCAACAACTCCATATCTCACGTCTAACATATCCCATCTTATGAAAGAACCTAATAATCTCATTCATGCCTCATCACCCTATTTATTACAGCATGCTTACAATCCAGTGGCGTGGCACGAGTGGAATTCAGCTACGCTGGAAAAGGCAAAGCTTGAAAATAAATTGATTTTAGTGAGTATTGGCTATTCAGCTTGCCATTGGTGTCATGTAATGGAACACGAAAGTTTCGAGAATTTTGAGGTTGCGGAAGTAATGAATACCAATTTTGTATGTATTAAAGTAGATCGAGAAGAGCGGCCAGATATTGATCAGATTTATATGTTGGCAGTACAATTAATGAACGGTAACGGCGGTTGGCCTTTAAATGCGATTTGTTTACCAGATCAGCGACCAATTTATGGAGGTACTTATTTCAAAAAAGACGATTGGATAAACATATTATTGAATGTGGCAAAACTTTGGGAAAATGAACCTGAAAAGGCAATGGATTATGCATCAAGACTTACAGATGGCATACATCAATCTGAGAAAGTTATTCGTAATGAAGCAGAAACTACATTTCATAAAATGCAGTTAACTGAAATTATTGAACCTTGGAAACGTAATTTTGATATGACTGAGGGGGGCTATAATCGAGCACCAAAATTCCCTTTGCCCAACAACTGGATCTTTATGCTGCGTTACAGTCACCTCATGGAGGATGAAGGAGCAGCGATATCGGCTATGCTTACTTTAGAAAAGATGGCGCTCGGAGGGATTTATGATCAGGTAGGGGGCGGATTTGCACGTTATTCTGTGGATGACCGTTGGCATGTTCCTCATTTTGAGAAGATGCTGTATGATAACGCACAATTGATTTCTTTATATACTGAAGCTTATCAGTACCTAAAAATACCTTTATATAAAGAAGTAGTAACTGAAACAATAGCGTGGATTACACGAGAAATGACATCGCCAAATGGCTTATTCTATGCTGCCTTAGATGCCGATAGTGAGGGAGTAGAGGGGAAATTTTACGTTTGGGATAAAGAAGAATTTATGAATGCAGTAGGAGAAGATGGCGATCTGATGGCTTCTTATTTTAACGTTACCTCGGCAGGGAATTGGGAAGAAGAAGAAAGTAATGTGTTACAGCGAAAAATTAGCGACGATGAATTCGCTGAAAGGAATAATTTAGAACCCGGCGAATTAAAGCAAATGGTAATTTTAACTAAAAGTAAATTATTAGCAACAAGAGCCAATAGGATAAGACCAGGTCTCGATGATAAATGCTTGGTAGCTTGGAATGCGATGACGATTAAAGTATTAGCCGAAGCCAGTTTAGTGTTTGAAAACACATCTTATTATAAAAGCGCAAAACAAGCGGCAACGTTTATTTTAAATAATTTAACAGATGGTGAAGGTGGTTTATTTAGAAATTATAAAAACGGAAAAGCCAATATTGCCGCATTTTTAGATGATTATGCTTTTTTTATAGAGGCCCTAATTGCCTTATATGAAGTAGATTTTGAGGAAAAATGGTTAAAAGATGCAAAAACGCTAACAGATTATGTTTTAGTTAAATTCAATGATGAAAAGAGTCCTATGTTTTATTATACCTCCTCAGATAGTGAAGCTTTAATTGCTCGAAAGCATGAAATTATGGATAATGTGATCTCGGCTTCGAACTCTGTAATGGCACAAAACTTACAAAAATTAGGTTTATTTTATGATCATGAAGCTTATCGAAGTAAAGCTGTTGAAATGCTTGGTGCAGTATTGCCAAGTATAAAAGCTTACGGCTCAGCTTATTCAAATTGGAGCATTCAATTACTTAATGAAGTTTTTGGGATCAACGAAATTGCCTTAGTGGGTAATAATGTCGAAATAGAGAAAAATAATCTCCATCAATTGTATATTCCAAATAAAATTACATTAGGCGGAACAAAAAGTGGACTTCCTTTGTTGAAAAATAAACAAAGCGAGCAAACAAAGATTTATATTTGCCGAAATAAAACTTGCCAACTACCTGTAAGCACGGTTGCCGAGGCAGTAAAATTTATTAATTAAAACTATAAGAATGAATATTAATTCTAACACGGTGGTGTCTATAACTTATGAGCTACACACCACCACTCCCGAAGGTCAGCAAGTTTTTGTTGAAAAAGCAAATGAAGAACAACCTTTAGTATTTTTATTTGGTGTAGGTATGATGTTACCTAAATTCGAAGAACATTTATTAGGCTTAAAAGTAGGCGATGAATATAGTTTTGAACTTTCTCCTGCTGATGGTTACGGAGAAATTGATGCAACTGCACATGTAGATTTACCTCTTGATATGTTTAAGGAAGCTGGAGAATTACCAAATGTTGGTGACGTTATTCCATTAACTGATAACAATGGAAATCAATTCCGCGCGGGAGTAACTGGTGTTTCAGAAACAGAAATTTCGGTTGATTTAAATCACCCTATGGCAGGAAAAAACTTAATTTTTGTAGGCACTATCTTAACTGTTCGTGAAGCTACAGCTGATGAATTAAATCATGGTCACGCACATGGTGCTGATGGACACGAAGGTCATTAATTACACTCCTTACAGATTCCATAAGCAATTAAGCTTATGGAATCTGCTTTAAATCCGTCAGTAATGCTAATTGCTGGAACTTTGGTAGCTAAACAGTATACTTTATAACAGTTTGTGCAATTAAAATGCACATGTTCATCGTGATGTTGATCTGCTGAACAAGCTGAAGAGCAAATGGCGTAATTTGCAGTTCCGTTTAAATCAACAATTCGGTGTAAAATCCCTTTATTAACATAGGTATTTAAAATACGATACAAAGTTACCCGATCTATCTCCTTGCCTAATTTTTTTTCGAGCATAGGCTGTGAAATTGCTGTAGCATTTGCCAAAAAATCTTCTAAAACACGAATGCGTTGCTTGGTGTGCTTTAGCTTTTTTCTTTTTAAAATTTCAATTGCATCTGCATCAGCCATAATTACAAGGCTTTTCCGCTAATTAAACTAATTGGTGGATTATCCATCGCATTTGTTGTACTCAGTTTTAAAATACCTTTTACTTTCACGGTTTGATAAGTGAATTTTATCGGTTCAACCAATTCAACCAACACCATAATAGGAACTCCATTTTTACCACAAAAAAAGCATTGGTTAATTGGTAAAGTAGATAGCATAAATTTACTTTGTTTCATCCCATCCTTAATTGGAACAATATACCCTTCTAGTTCAAAAGATTTACCAGCATACTTTTTAATTTCGTTGCTAAAAATGGCATACATTTCAGTTTCTTTAACCGTTTTAAAGTCAACATTTCCAATTACATCCCAATTCTCCGACATAATCTGATCGTTTGGATCATGTTGCGCCCTTGCTGTAAAACTAAATCCTATCAGTGTTAAAAGTATTAAGCTTAATCTTTTCATTGTATGTAGTTTAAATATCGTATTAATTTTTAGCAAGTATTTTAGAGATATTTGATCGATAAGCCTGTAAGGCAGGTAGTGCAGAAGCAAATATACCAATCCCTAAACCAGCAAGCAATAAGTATAATTCACTTGTTATAAAAATCTTTCCGCTCAGTTTTGCCTGACTGCTTTCTTGGTAATTGCCAATCAACTCCAATACTGCATGGCCGATAATTATACCAACAATCGTTCCAGCAATCGTTAGCAATAACCCCTCTAAAATAACAATAATAAATAATTTGGTTCTCGAAGCACCCAATGTTCGCATGATGGCCAAATCGTAATTTCTTTCTTTTAGCGAATTGTATAAATTAACAAAAACACTAATGGCGGCAATAAACATGATCAAAACCGCAAACCATTGTAAGGTATCTACACCAACACCAATTAATGAGAATAAACGCGTACTTTCCATAGCTGGTGAGGCTGATTGTAAACTGGTCATTTGATTTACCATGCGCGGAAACATGGCTACAGACATTGGAGAACGATATTGGATCAATAGTGAGGTAATTTCTCGATCTTCTCCATCTTTCATCTTCCTTTTTCCATCTTTCATACTACCTTCTTCTTCGTGCATCTCCCAAACACTGGCTATGTTGGTTAAAATCAAATTATCGGTAACATTATGCTGTGGTGTTAAAATACCAACCACTTTATATTGGTGATCTTTGTGTACATCAGAAGTGTTAGTTAGCCCATGTGCACCATAAAATGTATCGCCAACCCTTAAATTTTGTTCTATCGCAACATTAACGCCAATAGTAGTTTCTAAATCTTTAAACCAAAATTTCCCACTTTCGATTTTTAAGCTATATAGGCTGATAAAATTGCTATCGGTTCCAACAATGCGTACACCATTATAATTGTCGCCCAAAGCAAGTGGAGTGGCTCGTTTAACAAATGGGTTGTGAGAAAGCTCGTTGGCTTCTTTTAAGGGGATATTTCCCGTTGGGAAATCGATGTAATATATACTACTTAATATTAACTGTAAAGGTGAACCTTTTGCGCCAACTACTAAGTCGATATCTTTTGAGTTATTATTTAATTTTTCTTCAATTTGTGTTGATGCCAACAACAATAGCGTTAAAATGCCTGTTCCAAATGCAATAAGCATAATATTTAGGGAAGCGGATAGGGGCTTCGACCACAAACTTTTCCAACTAATTTTTAATGGGCTCATGGCAAATCGTAAGTTGTAGTGAAGGCATCTTTCACTCTTTTATCATGGGTGGCTACGATTAATGTAGCCTGATTTAAACCAGATTGTTGCATTAATAAGTTTAAAACTGAGGTAGCATTTTTATCGTCAAGACTTGAAGTTGGTTCATCGGCAATTAAAAGCGCAGGTTTATTGATCACTGCTCTTGCAATAGAAACGCGTTGTAATTGGCCCTGACTTAACTCGTTCGAATAAGCTTTTTTCTTGTCGGCTATAGCTAAAGACTCTAATACTTCTTGAATCCGTTCTTGATTTTGAGGGAGTTTGGCAAAACTTTGTGCCAAGGCTAAGTTTTCAAAAATGGTTAAACTTTTGATTAAATGAGGTTTTTGGAAGATAATTCCAATATTTCTCCCTCTAAATTGATCTAGTTTTTTGGATGATAAATTGTAGATGGAGGTATTATTAATATTCACCTCACCCTGTGTTGGTTTTAATATACCCGTTAATACGTGCAAAAGTGTTGTTTTTCCACTTCCAGACTCGCCTAGCAAAAGCCATTGCTCGCCATCTTTAATCTGCCAATCTTTAAAGCTGATTGGTGGTGATCCGTTATATTGATGAACAACTGACTGAATTGAAATCATTCTTAATTTAAGATATATATGAAGTATAAAAATAAGATAGATGCAATTCAATT
Organism: Pedobacter sp.; assembly: GCA_014377775.1. GTDB lineage: Bacteria > Bacteroidota > Bacteroidia > Sphingobacteriales > Sphingobacteriaceae > Pedobacter. The sequence goes on from JACMOW010000137.1 coordinate 20,807, forward strand.
GCATTAATATTTTGTAAAGTATTTGCTACTGGTTTTATTAAACATTACAAAAACGTTTACAATTGCTTTAAAAGCCATTTTTCTACTAAAGAAATTACAAGATATGGATTTATAATTTTTTACACTTATTTTTTTATGAGCTAATTACTTAATTAATCATGCAAACGTTTGTGTAATCATATTTTGAGTATTTTTATTTGGATGTTTCTATCTTGTGTTCCATTAAATAACAAATCTGATGCTGAAGTTAATATTTATCGTTATTAACAATTTTCTTAAATTAAAGTCGTGAAAGTATATTTATGTTACCTTATCTTATTATTAGCTTGTGGTAAAAGTGAAAGCCCTAGTACAACAGTAACTAAGTTGAACAATGTGCCAGTTGTTAATATTTTTGGACCGAAAATAGGAATTGCTCTAGGTAGCAATGCTTATATAACTTCAAGTGATTTAATCTACAGCGAAAAAATTGATGATTCTAGTTCAAATGGCTTAACCGATGGTAACAATAAAAGTCATAAAATTTAAATACATAAAAATAAATGAAAAGAAGAGAATTTCTACAAACAGGCGGATTAACTGCTGCAGGTTTTACAATATTACCGACGGGTAGGTTATTTGCATCAACGAATAATAAAGTTCGGCTGGGATACATTGGCGTTGGCGCGAGAGGAATGAGCCATATTAGTGAAGGTGCGCTAAGAGATGACGTCGAAATTGTAGCGATTTGTGATACACAAGAAAGTTCGCTAAAGGGCTGTAGAGCATTTATTGCAAAAAAAGGAAGGCCTGCTGCAAAAGAATATACAGGTAGCGTATCTGCATACAAAGAATTATTAGAGCGAATGGATATTGATGCTGTAATTATTTCTACACCATGGCAGTTTCACTATCAACAAGCTATTGATGCGATGAATGCGGGGAAATATGTAGGCTGTGAAGTTATCGCTGGATTAACAGTTAAGGAGCATTGGGACATCGTTAATACTTCTGAAAAAACAGGGATTCCATATATGACTTTAGAAAATGTATCCTACCGCAGAGATGTAATGGCAGTATTAAATATGGTTAGGCAAAATTTATTTGGTGAACTCATTCATTTAGAGGGGGGATACCAACATGATTTGCGAGAAGTGCTATTTAATGATGGTAAAAATTATTATGGTGGTGGAGTAGAATATGGGCCAAAAGCGCTAAGTGAAGCCCAATGGAGAACGCAGTTTAATATCGATCAAGATGGCGATTTATATCCCACGCATGGAGCTGGCCCAATTATTAATTATGCAAGTATAAACAAGGGTAATCGTTTTACGAATTTAGTTTCGTTTAGCTCAAAAGCAAGAGGTTTAGCAGCGCATGTAGAAAAATTATCTCCCGGACATCCAAATGCCAAGTTAAATTATAAAAATGGTGATGTAACTACTACGTTAATTAATTGTGCCAATGGCGAAACCGTAATGCTAACACACGATGTGCATTTACCTAGACCTTATTCTTTAGGCTTTAGAGTACAGGGTACCCAGGGTTTATGGATGGATGTAAATAAATCTATACATATTGAAGGGAAATCTAAGCCTCATGCTTGGGATAAGGCTGATGAATGGCTAAAAACATACGATCACCCACTTTGGAAAAAGTACGAAGCAGAGGCTGTTGGAGCTGGGCATGGTGGGATGGATTGGTTTGTATTCAATGCTTTTGTTTTAGCGGTTAAAGGTAAAAAACAAACACCTATTGATGTTTATGATTCAGTAACCATGAGTGTGATTACGCCACTTTCAACAAAATCACTCAAGGAAGGGAATGCTCCACAAGAATTCCCAGATTTTACAAGAGGCAAATGGAAGAAAAAGAAGGATACTTTTGCAATAGATGAGAGTGGATTTTAGCTTAGTACACCACAGCGATTTAAAATTGCTGAGGTGCTAGTATTTTTTGTGCTTATTTGTACATCTCTGCTCTAAGTTTTGCTACATCCTCATTATTGATATAATCATCATAGGTCATCATTCTATCAATACTGCCTTTCGGTGTAAGTTCAATAATTCTAGTTGCCACCGATTCGGTAAGTGCATGATCTCGAGAAGTAAATAGAATAGTGCCTTTGAAGTCTTTCATTCCATTATTTAGAGCGGTAATAGATTCTAAGTCTAAGTGATTGGTAGGCTCATCGAACATGAAAAAGTTGGCCAATTGTAACATCATTCTCGAAAACATACAACGCATTTTTTCGCCTCCAGAAAGCACTTTTACATTTTTAAGCACCTCGTCACCAGAAAAAAGCATTCTGCCTAAGAAGCTTCTTACAAACTGCTCATCCGCATCTGTGCCAGAATATTCACGTAGCCAGTCTACTAAATTCTCATCTTTACCCTCAAAATAGTCAGAATTATCATTCGGGATATCTGCAATGCTGATGGTTACTCCAAATTTGAAATCTCCCTTATAATCTTGGTCTCTTCCTGATAAAACGTTATAAAATGCGGTAGTAGCTAAACTATTTTGAGATAGGATAGCAACTTTATCGCCTTTATTGATCATAAAGTTCACATTACTAAATAAAACTTCACCATTGGCAGTTTTACTCAATCCTTCAACTTGCAAAATTTGATCGCCAGCTTCGCGACCTAGGTTATTGAATAAAATAGCTGGATATTTTCTGCTAGAGGCTTTAATCTCCGAAATATCAATTTTATCTAATGCTTTTTTACGTGAGGTTGCTTGTTTTGATTTTGAAGCATTTGCACTAAAACGTTGAATAAATTCTTGTAGCTCTTTTACTCTTTCCTCTAATTTCTTATTTTGATCACCACGTTGTTTTAAAGCCAATTGACTCGATTCGTACCAAAAAGTATAATTACCGGTATAAATGCTCATCTTACTGAAATCGATGTCTACAATGTGGGTACATACAGCATCTAAAAAGTGCCTATCATGACTAACTACTAAAACAATGCTTTGATAATCGGCTAAAAAATTCTCTAGCCATGCAATGGTATCAATATCTAAATCGTTGGTAGGCTCATCAAGTAATAAAATATCAGGATTGCCAAATAAAGCTTGTGCCAGTAAAACACGTACTTTTTGGTTACCATCTAACTCTTTTAACGGTTTATAGTGATGCTCTTCCTTAATTCCCAAATTACTGAGTAGGGTAGCGGCATTACTTTCCATGTTCCAGCCATCTTTTTCTGCAAAAAGATTTTCTAATTCCCCAGCACGTTCTCCATCTTTATCTGAAAAATCTTCTTTTAAATAGATGGCATCCTTTTCTTTCATGATGTCATACAGTTCTTTATGACCGATCATTACCGTTTCAATTACCGAAAATTCGTCAAATTCATAGTGATTTTGCTTTAAAACGGCCATTCGCTCACCAGGGGTAAAGGTAACCGAACCACTGGTTTGATTTACTTCGCCACTTAAAATTTTTAGGAATGTTGATTTTCCTGCACCATTAGCTCCAATTACACCATAGCAATTGCCTTGGTTAAATTTAAGGTTAACATCTTCAAATAGTGTGCGTTTGCCGTAGCGTAGGGATAGGTTTGAAACTGAAATCATGTTGTAGAAAATAATTGCAAAGGTAGTGATTTTATCGCTCAATTGCTAGTGAGAGAGATCAATTGTTGTAACTGTTAGTACCTACGTTTCATTATAGCAATTTTATAGAGTTGCAACGACGACGGTTTTTTAGCGGGTAAAATGCAATAACATAGCGTCGTAATAGCGAAGCTGTTCCGAAGCTGTTCCGAAGCTGTGTGTAATGTGTGTGCTTTTTGTGTAGTACTTGTCTAGTCATTATTCTTAGTTATTTGAGGGCAGGTAAATAAAGAGAAATTCTTAATTTTGAATCATGCAAACCGATTTACTTTTAACCATTATCAAATCAACTTTATCGAAAA
>JACMOW010000138.1 GCA_014377775.1 Pedobacter sp.
AGTAATGGGATTTAAAGAACAAATAGACATCAACCGTTTGCCAGAACACATTGCAATTATAATGGATGGCAATGGTCGTTGGGCAAAAAACCAGGGTAAGTTTAGGGTTTTTGGGCACGAAAGTGGTGTGCTTTCTGTGAAAGATATTGTGGAAGGCTGTGTTGATATTGGTATTAAATATTTAACCGTTTATGCTTTTTCTGCAGAGAACTGGAACAGACCAATTGAAGAGGTAAATGCCTTAATGGAACTTTTAATTTCAACCATTAATAATGAAGCAGAGACCTTGAATAAGAACAACATACGATTAAATGCGATCGGAGATTTAAAATCATTGCCTCAAAAATGCATTGATGATTTGGCGAATGTGATGGAAATTACATCAAACAATGTTAAATGTACGCTAACCCTAGCACTTAGTTATAGCGCAAAATGGGAAATTACAGAAGCAGCAAAAAAATTAGCAGCGCAAGTACAAGCGCAAAAAATTACACTAAACGATATAAATGAAGAAATTTTTGCTGCCCAATTAACAACAAGTATGATACCCGATCCTGAATTAATGATTCGCACAAGCGGCGAACATCGGGTTAGTAACTTTCTGCTATGGCAAATTGCATATACCGAATTATATTTTACTGAAACCCTTTGGCCAGACTTTAGAAGAGAAGACCTTTTTGAGGCCATTGTGGATTACCAAAAACGCGAACGTCGCTTCGGGAAAATTAGTGAACAATTGAACTAATTTTACTTTTAACACTTTTTAACAGGTGTTTAAATTAACTTAGCAACGTTTTTTAGATTATAAATGAAAAGAATATACCAACTCCTATTTTTGCTATTCATTGGTTTTCCAACGCTAGCTCAAATCCGTCCTCAAGCCCCTCCAAAACCTAACTTAAGCGTTAGTGGTTTAGATTACTTTAATCCAAAAGAATATGTAATTGGAGGAACTACGCTAAGTGGAGCCAAATACGTGGATAAAGAAGTAATTATTATCCTTTCAAAATTAACAAGAGGTGAATTAATAACACTCCCAGGTGAAGGAACCGCTAGTGCAATTAAAAATTTATGGCTTCAGGGGTTATTTGATGACGTTCAGTTAAATATTGATAAGATTGTTGGTGACACGGTTTATTTTGATATTGCAGTAGTTGAGCGGCCTCGATTAAGTTCATTTGAATTTGAAGGGATTAGCAAATCCCAAAAAACAGATATTGCCGAAAAGCTAGCGGATAAAGCTGGGAAGACAATTATTAATGATAATTTATATAACACCACTAAATCGATCATTAATAAATACCTGCTAGATAAAGGCTACTTTTTTACTACAATCGATTTTAAATCCAAACCTGATCCAAATCAAGAAAATAGTGTGATTTTACAAGTGCTTATTGATAAAGGTAAGCGAGTTAAAGTTCAAGAGATTAATTTTTCTGGAAATAAAGTGTTTAAATCGGCTAAGCTGAGAAAATACCTTAAAAAAACGAAACAACGCGAATTTTATAAAGTTTTTGGTAGCGGAAAGTTCAATAAAGAGAAATACGAAGAGGATAAAATAAAATTTCTGGCCAAAATGCAAGAAAATGGCTATAGAGACGCTGCCATTTTAAAAGATAGTATTTATAAGTTCAACGATAAATCTATCGGTATCAAAATTGATTTACATGAGGGCCCTAAGTATTATTTTGGTAACATTACCTGGGTTGGTAATGCGAAATATACAACAGAATATCTATCAAGGGTTTTTACAATTGAAAAGGGACAATTATTTAGTGAAGAAAAATTGGAAGCTAAATTACGCGGAAGTGCCAATGGAGACGATATTTCGAGTATATACTTAAATGATGGCTATTTAACGTTTAATATAGATCCTGTTCAAACTAAAATATACAACGATACAGTTGATCTGGAACTTCGCATTTATGAAGGGCCTCAGTATACCAACAATAAAATTACCGTTATTGGCAATACCATCACCAACGATAGAGTAGTTCTTCGTAATTTGTACACAAAGCCTGGAGAAAAATTTTCTAAAGAATTGTTGGTGCGTAGTGTTCGTGAGATCGGTCAACTTGGTAATTTTGATGAGTCTAAAACCAATCCAATCCCAAAACCTAACCCAAGCGATGGTACCGTTGATATCGAATACCATGTTGAAGAAAAGCCGTCTGATCAGATAGAGCTTTCTGGAGGCTTTGGAGGAGGCAGAGTAATTGGTACACTAGGTTTAACTTTTAACAACTTCTCTTTAAGGAATATATTTAACGGAGAGGCTTATAAACCACTACCTAAAGGAGACGGACAGAAATTAAGCTTACGTGGTCAAACCAATGGTAAATTTTATCAGTCGTATAGTTTCTCTTTCTCTGAGCCTTGGTTTGGAGGTAAAAAGCCCGTTAGTTTTGGGTTAAGTGCATTTACTTCCTTACAATCAAATGGCTTTGTAGAAAGCGACAATAGTTTTCAGAAGATACGTTTAAACGGGGCGTCTATTAGTTTAGGTAAAAAATTAAAATGGCCTGATAACTGGTTTTCGCTATCACACTCACTAAACTTAAATCAGTATATTCTAAATAATTATCCTGGGTATTTGTTTAGCACGGGTACATCTTATAACTTTAACATCACCCAAGAGCTAGCTAGGGATTCCAGAAACGATCGTATTTTCCCAACAGGTGGTGCTTTCCTTAGGTTTACCATACAAGCTACTCCTCCTTATTCATTGCTCAACAATGTTAACTATGCAATAGCATCTGATAAGCAACGTTATAAATTTACCGAATACCACAAATGGAAGTTCGAATCGCAATGGTTCTTAAAAGTTTTGAATTTGGGAAGTAAAAGTTTAGTTGTAAAAGCACAAGCGCAGTTTGGATTTTTAGGCACGTATAATAGTGCAGTTGGCCAATCGGCATTTGAGCGTTTTAAATTAGGTGGTGATGGTATGCAAGGATTTGATTTCTTACAAGGATCTGAATTAATCGCCATGCGTGGATACTCCAATAATTCGGTTGTTCCATTGGGGGCTAATACCACCATTGCACAAAGCTCAGGTAGTCCAATTTTCACTAAATATGTGATGGAATTGAGATTTCCAATTATAAGTAGTCAACAAGCCACCGCATTTTTAACAGCTTTTGCAGAGGCAGGTAACACTTGGAATAAGTTTAGCGATTTTAATCCGTTTAATGTAAGAAGATCTGTTGGTGTTGGTGCAAAAATATTTTTACCGATATTTGGATTGCTCGGAATTGATTATGGTTATGGATTTGATAAAATCCCAGGTATTCCTGATGCTAACAAAGGTCAATTCCACTTTAGCATTGCTCAACAAATCGGAGGTTTTAATTAAGGGTGTAAATTTTTTATAATGAAGAAATACATATTTTTAAATCTTTTACTCTTAATCGGATTAGGAGCATCAGCACAAAAGTTTGCTTATGTAGACACGGAATACATTTTGAAGCATCTACCCGACTATAAATCGTCGCTAAGTCAAATCGATGGAATGTCTCAGCAATTTCAAAAACAAGTTGATGATAGTTTTGTTGAGATCGATAAAATGTATAAGTCATATCAGGCAGATCAGATATTATTAACCGATGAGATGCGTAAACGACGTGAGAACGATATTATTGAAAAGGAGAAAAAAGCAAAGGAGTTGCAACGCTTAAAGTTCGGTCCAGATGGAGATCTTTTCCAGCTGCGTACTAAATTATTAAAGCCAATACAAGAAAGGATCGCCAAAATAATCGTAGAAACGGCCAAAAGTAAGTTCATTGATTTTGTGTTTGATAAAAGCAGTGAATCGACCATGATGATTTATGCAAGCAGCACCTACGACATTAGTAACGATGTTATTTCTAGATTGGGGTTTAAACCTGGAACATTGGTTAAATAGAAATCAAAAACACACAATAAATTATAAAACAATTATTAAGTAAAATAAAAAAATGAGAAAGTTAATTAACGTATTTTTTGTGGCAGCGGCCCTAATGCTTACTGCTAACATCGCAAATGCACAACAAAAGTTTGGTCATCTTAATACTGACGATCTATATGATGTAATGCCAGAAGCTATAGCTGCGCAAAAAACCATACAGACAATGAGCACAACAAAACAAGCTGAAATTGAGAAAATGATTTTAGAATATCAGACAAAGTACAAATCAGCTCAAGACAAGGAAAAAATAGCGCAAGACAAACAAAGAGCGATGAGTGAGGCAAACAAAGACGTAATCACTAAGGAATTGGATGTGTTAGCTAAAGAACTACAACAGGCTGGTCAAGATCTTCAAGATTTTCAGAAAAGAATTGAAGATGCCAAAACCAAAGCAACTAAGGATATTTCTGACAGACAAGCTGAATTATTCCCTTCGGTAAGTAAAAGATTATCAACTGCCATAGCAGCGGTTGCTAAAGAAAAGGGAATAGCTTATGTTTTTGATCTTTCTGTTACACAAGGATTTAATAATTTACTTTATTCTGATGGCGGTGAAAATTTAACGGCCGCGGTTAAAACTAAATTGGGCATTAGCTTAGCTGCAACACCGGCTGCTAAAGCTCCAGTAATTCCTACGGCTAAACCAAAACAATAACAAGTACACGATATAAGAAAGCGGAATTGGGAATATGCCCGATTCCGTTTTCTTGTTTAAAGGGTTTATCTTAGTTCTAAATTTCAACGATCAAATAAATTAACCATGAATAATAGCGCTCCAATAGGAATTTTCGACTCAGGCTTTGGAGGCTTAACTGTTTTTAAATCGATTGCACAAAAGTTGCCAGAATACGATTATATCTATTTAGGAGACAATGCCAGATCACCTTACGGGGACCATTCTTTTGAAACCGTTTATCAGTATACTTTTGAATGTGTAGAATGGCTTTTTAAACAAGGTTGTGAGCTTGTGATCCTTGCGTGTAACACCGCTTCGGCGAAAGCGCTTCGTAATATTCAGCAACTCGATTTGCCTAAGAAATACCCAAATAGGAGAGTGCTTGGTGTAATTAGGCCTACCGCCGAAGTGATTGGAAATTTTACCGATCAAAAACACATCGGTGTGATGGGAACACGTGGTACCATCACCTCTAACTCTTATCCAATTGAAATTGGTCATTTTTTCCCAGAAGTAAAGGTGCATCAACAAAGTTGCCCTATGTGGGTACCATTGATCGAAAATGGAGAACACTTAGGCGTAGGAGCAGATTATTTTGTAACGAAGTATACCACTGAATTACTGCAAAAGTCGGAGCATATTGATTGTATTCTGTTAGCCTGTACGCACTACCCATTACTTATTCCAAAAATTACTAAGTTTTTACCTTCTACGGTTAAACTTTTAACACAAGGCGATATTGTAGCCGATAGCTTGGACGATTATTTAAAAAGACATCCAGAAATGGAAAGCAAATTGGCTAAAAATAACCAGAGAAGGTTTTATACCTCTGGCGATGTAGCCACTTTTGATCAGCATGCTGCTGTTTTTTTAGGGGAGCAGATTTCTGCTCAAAAAATGGGGTTGTAATCTATCTTGATATTCTTCACTTTAGTTCGGAATCACAATAGTCAAAAAATAACATACCAATGATGCTTATCTTGAATTTCATTACATTTCTTTTTAGGTTTTAAATTTTTAAAAGGGTAAATTTGCAGCTCAATCATCAATCAATCCATGAGTGATCAGATCAAGCACGAATGCGGAATAGCCTTTATCCGCCTGTTAAAACCGCTCTCCTTTTATCAAGAAAAATACGGTACTGCACTTTACGGATTAAACAAATTGTATTTGTTGATGGAAAAGCAGCACAACCGCGGTCAGGATGGAGCAGGTATTGCCACCATTAAGCTAAACATGAAGCCAGGTTCGCGGTACATTAGCCGATACCGATCCATGGCGCAAAATGCGGTTGCTGATATATTTGGATATGTACAGAGCAAATTTGTAGACATTCAAAATGAAACGCCAGAGTTGATGAAGGATACAGAATGGTTAAAACAGAATGTAAGTTTTATTGGTGAGGTTCTGTTAGGTCATTTGCGCTATGGCACACATGGCAAGAACAGCATTGAGAACTGCCATCCTTTTTTACGCCAAAATAATTGGATGACCAGAAATTTGGTAATTGCAGGTAATTTTAACATGACCAATGTTGACGAGTTGTTAGCCCAATTATATGAACTTGGTCAGCATCCAAAAGAAAAGGCAGATACCGTTACCGTTCTCGAAAAAATTGGTCATTTCTTAGACGATGAAAATCAAGAGTTATTTGATACTTATAAAAGGGAAGGCCTTGATAATATAGAGATTACACACAAAATATCAGATCATTTAAATATTGCCAATATTCTTCGTCGCTCCGCAAAAAACTGGGATGGAGGATATACCATTTCAGGGATAGTTGGAAATGGTGATGCATTCGTACTTCGTGATCCTTCAGGCATCCGCCCTGCGTTTTACTATGCAGATGATGAAGTCGTGGTTGCCGCTTCAGAACGTCCAGCAATTCAAACGGCCTTTAACGTTCAGATTAAACAGGTTAAAGAAATTGAACCGGGTTATGCCTTAATTGTTAAAAAAGATGGCACGGTAAGTCAAGAAATGTATCGCGAGCCTGAAGAGAAAAGAGCCTGTTCATTTGAACGGATTTATTTTTCGAGAGGAAGTGATGCCGACATTTATAAAGAGCGTAAAAAGTTAGGTCACTTGTTAATTCCACAAGTACTATCAGCAGTAAAGAGCGACTTAAAGAACACAGTTTTTTCATTTATTCCAAATACCGCCGAAGTTTCATTTTATGGAATGGTAGAGGGTTTACATGAATACGTGAGAGGGGTTCAGAAAGATACTTTGTTGAATCGTAAAGATCAACTAAGCGATACCGATCTGGATGAACTATTATCGATGGCGCCAAGAGTAGAAAAATTAGCCATTAAAGATGTGAAACTCAGAACATTCATTACGCAAGATGCAGATCGTGGCGAAATGGTAGCCCATGTATACGATACCACTTATGGCGTTATAAAAAATCAAACCGATACATTAATTGCCGTTGATGACTCCATTGTTAGAGGAACTACACTGAAACAAAGTATCATTAAAATAATCGACAGATTGCACCCTAAAAAGATAATTATTGTTTCATCAGCTCCTCAAATCCGTTATCCGGATTGCTATGGAATCGATATGTCTAAGATGGGGCAATTTGTAGCATTTGACGCTGCAATTCAGCTCTTGAAAGAACGCGGAATGGAACATATTATTGAAGAGGTATATCAAAAATGTAAGGCATCTTTACTATTGCCCAAGGAAGAGATTATCAACTTTGTGAAAGAAATTTATCGGCCGTTTAAACAACAAGAAATTTCTGATCAAATTGCAAAAATTATTACACCTGTAGGTACCGTTGCCGAAGTCGAAGTAATCTATCAAACCTTAGATAACTTGCATATTGCTTGTCCAAATCATAAAGGCGATTGGTATTTTTCTGGAAATTACCCAACCCCAGGTGGAAATAAAGTAGTAAATAAGGCTTTCGTAAACTGGAAAGAGGGAAATAACCAGCGCGCGTACTAAGGATAAAATGTTAAATACGTCTTCAAAATCGTCCAAACGGCAAATAGGATAATAATAATTCCTGCAACCTTGTTTAAGGTTTTTAGTGCACTTTCTTTAATTCGATGCCGTAATTTACTCGAATAATAACTCTTAAAACCATCGATGGTAAGTTGAGTAGCCATTGCGATAAAAAAGCAGAAGAGCTTTTCATCAAGTCTATTATTCAGTTTTACAGAAATAATACTACTTACAATAATCCAAAACATTAAGGTAGATGGTGTAAGAATACACATTAAAAAGCCCTTAATTAGATAACCACGTTTACTTACTTTCTGTAAAGTTTGACTCTCGTAATTAAGAGCAACAGTTGCAAATAAATAATAGAGGCCTACTGCTAATAAAAAAGCGCCGCCTATGAAACCAACATATTTATCAAAACTTTCTTTGTACTCAAAAAATTGGCTACCAAAAAGAACAATTCCAATTAAAATAACATCACTAATAATTACGCCAACCGCCAATGAGAACCCCGCTTTAAAGCCTTTCTCTATACTGGTTTTAATCATTGAGAAAAAAACGGGACCAGTTAAGAATGAGGAAATTAACCCAGCACCCAATCCCAATATAATCGCTTCAAACATTTGCCTTTGATAATTTTTATGCTAATATGCGATTTTTAATGCTAAAAATGGATCTTCTTCTTAATAGTTGTGGGAAGTTTTTAACTTGAAATCGCTCAATACACGTTTATATAAATCCAGTTGTGTAAAAATTACACTTTAGTAAGCGATATATTTTAATTATGTTTAACGAACTAAATTTAAATAAAACCTTAAACTCTAAATTTTAAATGGAACAAAATTCACAAACCAAATGGGGCCAATTTATTCCCTTGGTTACGGTATTCTTTTTTTGGGGATTCGTAGCTGCGAGTAATGACATATTAATACCTGTTTTTAAAAAGGCATTTGATTTATCACAAAGCGAAAGCCAACTGGTTTCTGTTGCCTTTTATGTGGCTTATACCGTAGGATCGTTAATTTATGTAGGGATTTCGGCGTTGATGAAAAAAGATTTGATCAATGCAATTGGATACAAAAATAGCTTAGCACTAGGTCTAGTAATTTCTGCTTTAGGAACCTTATTGTTTTATCCGGCTGCAAATTTACAATCATTTCCTTTAATGCTTTCGGGCTTATTTATAGTTGCTTTAGGATTTTCATTACAACAAACAGTTGCAAATCCTTTAGCGATTGCACTAGGGCCAGTTAAAACAGGTTCCCAGCGTTTAATGCTAGCAGGTGGAATTAATAATTTCGGTACTACCATTGGTCCACTAATAGTAAGTTTTGCCATTTTTGGCTCTATTTCGAGTGCAACAGGCGATGTGAGTATAGAAAGTGTTAAAACCCCTTATTTGATTTTAGGGGCAGCTTTTTTAATTGTAGCACTCTTCCTTAAATTATCTCCAATTCCAGATAAACCTCCTTTGGTTGAAGCTAAAGGGGATGATAAAGGTGTGAAAGGTTCGGCCTTAAAATATCCGCAATTGGTTTTGGGTATGATTGGTATTTTTGTATATGTTGGGGTTGAGGTGTCAACCGCAAGTAATTTACCTGCCTACATGGAAAAGGATTTAGGCTTTGCCATTAAAGATATTGCACCTTACATTTCTTTATATTGGGCAAGTATGATGATTGGTAGGTGGACGGGTGCCGTTGAAGCATTTACCGACAACGTAAACACCCAAAGGATTTTAAGATTTATAGCCCCTTACTTGGCATTTGGTATATTTTTAGGCGTTAATGCAATATTTGGGCATGATTTACAGCCATTTTATGTATACGCCTTAGTAATTTTGGTGCTAATTATTGCTGATTTTATGAGTAAAGGCCATCCGGCCAGAATGTTACTTATCTTTTCAGGTGTAGGTATTTTAGCCTTACTAATTGGTATGTTCACTACTGGCATGGTAAGCGTTTATGCTTTTACCAGTGTTGGTTTATTCTGCAGTACGTTATGGCCTTGTATATTTACCTTGGCTGTAAGTGGTTTGGGTAAACATACCAGTCAAGGTAGTAGTTATTTAATTATGATGATTATGGGTGGAGGTATAGTGAGCTGGTTACAAGGAGTTGTTTCCCAAGTAGATTTTATTGGTATTCAACACAGTTACATTATTGGTGTGCTTTGTTTTGCATATTTAGCTTATTACGCTTGGAAAGTGAGTGGAATTCTTAAAGCGCAAGGGATTAGTTTCGACGAGAAAGTTTCTGGAGGTCACTAATTACTAACAAATAAATCAGCTTCCCTTTTTACATAAAAAAGGGAAGCTTTTTAATGAACAAACTATGCAAAAGCAAGCGTTTAACGATATTTATATGAATTTGGCTAGTGATTTAGCCACCCGATCACACTGTGTAAGAGCACATGTAGGTGCGGTTTTAACAAAGGATACCCGTATTATTTCTATTGGGTACAACGGCCCCCCAGCGGGTACGCACAATTGTGATGAAGAATGGCCAGAGCAGGGTTGCGCAAGAGACAGCAAGGGAAGTTGCTCATTGGCCTTGCATGCCGAAGAAAATGCAATCCTCTATGCGGTAAAGAATGGTTCGAAAATAGAAGGTTCTAC
>JACMOW010000139.1 GCA_014377775.1 Pedobacter sp.
AAGTGTTCGCGGATCAACTTAAGAATCTCCTCGCCATATTGGATTGCCTTTCCCTCACCAATGTTTTTAATTTTAGCTAATTGGGTGAGCGATCTGGGTAATTTACCCGAAATATCGGCCATGGCTAGATCAGAAAGGATATGATAGCTTAATAATTTTTTAGTTTCAGCCGTTTGCTGTCTCCACTCTATTAGTTTGGCGTAAAGTGCTGGATTTTCTACGACGATATCATTTTTTACAGGTTTTGTTTTCCAGCTGTCTAACTGTTTATAGGTAGTAATGGTAGTTTTAATTGCGGCTTGGATCTGCATTGTGTTTTTTAGGGTTGGCAGTATTTTAAAAATAGCTATTTTGCCCTCTAATTGTTCGAGCAGTAGGTTTAGAGTCGGAAAATAGTCGGGCTGAAAAGGCGAACCCGTACAAAGCACATGCAGTTCTAGGATGTATTTGTATAACGCGATGAGTTGGGGTAAGAAGTAAGCCGATGCTTTACCAAGCCGATTTGCTAAGCTTTCCACAATTATTTTCCCTCTTATTGGCATTAGTTCCTGGCGTATAAACTGCCCAGCAACTGTGCCTATCTTTTTAACGAGAAGTTCTTCGGTAGTGATACCAACTTCTAACATCACCAATTTCAAATGGTAACAAGCCGAATAAATGGAGGCGAAGTCGAAACACTCGATCAAGGTTTCTATATCCCTGCTCGCTAGTGCATTTTCTAACATTTGCTGGTTGAATAGCTGCGATTGGGCTTTTTTCATAAAGGCCGTAACAGATGGGTCGGTAATGATATTTTTCGCCTCTACCTTTTCCTTTAAAATCAATCCTTCCAAATTTCGGCAGCGACTAAGCGCCACATAAGTTTGCCCATGGGCGAAGGCAGCGCCTACATCGATAACAGCTTTATCAAACGTAAGTCCTTGGCTTTTGTGAATGGTGATTGCCCAGGCGAGTCTAAGCGGAAACTGGGTAAAGGAGCCTTCACTGGTTTGAGTAACCTTTTGATCGGTTTCTGATAATGCGTATTTATTATTTTCCCAGCTCTCTTGCTTCGCTTCGAAAGTAGTGCCATCGTCAAAGAAGGTGAGCTTGATAGTTTCTCCACTAATGCTGTCTACTTTTGCGGTTCTGCCGTTATAAAACTGTTTCTTTCCAGAACTATCATTCTTGATGAACATTACCATGGCGCCTACTTTTAGTATAAGTTCTTCTTCGGTGGGGTAGCCTTCTTTAGGGAAATCGCCAGTTACTTTGGCTATAAAACGATGGTTCTCTCCTGCTAACTGATTTAGCCTTTCTTCATTAATTTTTTTAACTAGTGGATTATGTGTAGTGAGTGCTACATGGTTGGCAATGTCTGAGTTTTCTGCATATTTCTCGTTTAATTTTCCGAGCAATGCAGCGCTGATGGATCCGTTTCTAATTTCATTCAGTATCTCGATAAAGCTAGGATCGCTCTGCCTGTGTATGGTGGTGAGTTCGAAGATGAACAGAGAATTTTCCCTAAAAACGAGGCTATCGAAAAAATAGGGGCTTTTGTAAAATTTTCCAAGCAGATGCCAGTCGTTCTGAAAAACAGGAGGCAACTGGTATAGGTCGCCGATCATCAATAGTTGTACGCCTCCAAACGCTCGGCTGTTGCCTCTTATAAACCGAAGTACCCTATCAATATAGTCTATCGTATCAGCTCTTACCATACTAATCTCGTCGATAATTAAGAGATCGAGGCATTTAATGAGCTTTGCTTTTTCCGTACTGAAGCTTTTGCCCGAAAATTCCTCGAACGCATTTGAAAGTAGTATTGGTGGTATGGGCCCAAAAGGTATTTGGAAAAAGGAGTGGATGGTTACCCCACCAGCATTAATTGCCGCTACTGCAGTTGGTGCTACCACGGCTAAGCTCTTTTTTGTGATAGAACGGATGTAGCGTAGAAACGTGGTTTTTCCTGTTCCTGCCTTGCCTGTAAGGAAGATTGGTTTATTGGTTTTTTCAATACATTTAATAATTAGTTCGTGCAGAGAATCGAGCTTCATTGTAGATTAGGCGGTTTTTTTTATAACACAAAATTAGGGCAATTGCTACTGGCAGAGAAATGTTGTTTTCAACAAAATTATTGGATGATAATAATCGACACGATGAAAAATTTTAGTCGTTATGATGTGATAAAAACTTTTTTTGATAGTTATAGGGCCAATTGCCATTCTTAATGCAGTTATTAAGGAGCTAAAGATTTAAGGAATTGCTAAATATACATGGCAGCATATTTCCTCTATTTTTTTAAAATTTTACTCCATCAGTAAATAGTTATCCTATATATTAGCGTTTACCTAATATAAAACCCTATTGGCTTTATTGCCGTTAAAAAACACTACATTCCAATGAAAAAAATCTTTGTTTTATTTTACTTTCTGGGACTGTCATTTTTTGTAAATGCCCAAGATGAAGCGCCTGTAATTAGAAAAGTAACCTATCCAACAGGATACACCAGTCAACTAAATTTAATTTACACTTCGGCAGTCGCTTGGGAAGGGAAAATGGATCTTTATTTACCGTCAAAAGAAAGGGGCTTATCGCCAGCAATAATTAATATACACGGAGGCGGATGGCAAAACGGCACGAAAGATACTCAAGGGGGATTTAATTCTTACTTTAAGGCGGGATTTGCTGTTGCCAATATCGCTTATCGATTAAGTGGCCAAGCAACGGCACCCGCTGCCATAGAAGACACCAGGTGTGCACTTATTTATTTAATTAAAAATGCAAAAACCCTAAACATTGATATCAATAAAATCATCATTATGGGTGGTTCTGCTGGCGGTCATTTGGCATTAATGGGTGGTTTATTATCAAACGACAGCCGATTTGATACCAATTGCCCTGGTTTAAAAAACATTAAAGTAGCGGCCATTATTGATAAATACGGTATTGTAGATGTTGGGGATAAGAGATATGGAAAGTTTAGAAGTGGATCTGAAAAGAAATGGCTTGGGGATAAAGTGAACGATCAAAGTTTTATAGAATCTGTATCCCCAATTTATCAAGTGAAAAAAAATAGTCCGCCCATATTTATAGCACATGGTGATGCAGACCCTACAGTACCTATTCAGCAATCTATCGATTTGAAGAAAAAGCTCGATGAATTGGGTGTGAAAAATGAATTCATGATTATCCCAGGTGGCCTACATGGAAAATTTAGTGTCGCACAAAATGCCGAATTAGATGCCGCAATTATGAAATTTATTTTGAGTTTAAAGGAATTTAAATAATAGTTTTTGGCTAATCATTCTATTTATTCATAGCTTTATAAATATGACATGCCAATTCCGTTTCAGAAAAAAAACACTTTCCCTATTCTTACTGGGCGTTGCTTTTTCTGTTACTGCTTTTGCGCAAATCAATCAATTTCAATTTGAACGCTTTACCGTAGAAGGGGGGCTTTCTCAAAGCAGTGTATTCTCCATTGCTCAAGATAGTTTAGGATTTATTTGGTTTGGTACAAAGGATGGTTTAAACCGATACGATTCTCGCGAATTTAAAGTGTATAAACATAAAGTTAATCAGCCAAATACAATCAGTAGCAGCATTAATATTAATGTTTTATTAACAGATAGTAAGGGTAACCTTTGGGTAGGCACGCAAGAGGGTTTAAATAGATATGTGCCCGAAACCAACTCATTTATCAGGTATTTAAATGTACCAAAAGATAAGAATAGCCTGAGCAACAACACCATAAGAAGTCTCTATGAAGATAAACAAGGCAACCTTTGGGTAGGTACAGAAAATGGTTTAAACAAGCTTATAGCTGGTAAAAAATTTGAACGTTTTTTTTGTTCGGGTGCTACTGGAAACAATATCGTTCATCCCACAATCAAAGCAATTTATAAGGATAGTAAAAACCTATTATGGGTGGGTACCTCAAATGGTTTGGTGAGCATGGATTTTAAAAATGGATCCTACAGGTTTAAGCTATATACCCATCAACCATCAAACCAGCAAAGTGTAGGTTCAAACGATATTACCACGATTACCGAAGATCTAAATCATAATTTATGGATTGGCACCCATTTTAATGGCTTAGATTTTTTCGACAGAACCAATAATATGTTTCGTCATTTTACAAAGGAGCTCAGCAATAATTCTATTCGTAAAATAATGGTGAATAAAGATGGCACATTGTGGATTGCCACTTTAAATGGCGTGAATATTTTGGATCCAGTTACACGCCAGTTTAAACTTCAAAAACATGATCCAGAAAATCAAACTAGCATTAGCCAAAACTCTATTTATGATATTTTTCAGGATAAGGCGGGCTCTGTTTGGGTAGGCACCTATTACGGCGGTGTAAATGTTTATCATCCAAATGATGTGAGTTTCGATATTTATAAATACTACCCATACAAAAATTCGTTGAGCAGCAATATTATAAGCGCTATTGTAGAAGATAAACAACATAATTTATGGATTGGTACAGAAGCCGAAGGATTAAATTACTACAACAGAAAAACTGGATTGTTCACAAAATTCAGTACAACAGTTGGCCTCAGTTCTAATCTCATCAAATCAATGGCAATTGATAAAAATGGAGATTTATGGATTGCTGCTTATGAAGGCGGACTAGATTTATACAAGCCCAAAACTAAAACATTTAAGAACTATAAGCTAGATCCAGAAAATAAAAATTCTTTGTTTTCTAATAGAATATCGTATTTACTATATGATAATCTGCAAAGGTTATGGATTGGAACCAAAGGGAGTGGACTATATCAGTATGATGGGGAAAATGATAATTTTAAATCACTACATGAAACCAAGAATTTATATCATTTACCCTCAAAATTTATCAATTATATTTTTCAGGATAAGAAGCAACACATTTGGGTAGCCTGTACAGAAGGTATTTACTTTCTCAGAAAAGGGGGTACTACATTTGGTAAAATAAAATCTTTGAGCACGGTTAATTGTATTCAAGAAGATAGGAATGGGCTAATTTGGTTTGGGAGCTCAATTGATGGATTGTTAAGCTATAACCCCAATACTAAAAACTTGATAATTTATAACGAAGCGAAAGGACTGCCTTCTAATAATGTAACCAGTATTGTAGAAGATAGTGAAGGTTATTTATGGATAAGTACCGATAGAGGGTTGGCCAAATTAGACAACGGTAGATTTAAAATTTACACCAGTAACGATGGTTTACCAGGTAATGTTTTTAATTATCATTCATTTTTAAAGGATAGTAAAGGCGAACTTTTTTTTGGAGGATATAACGGTTTAGTGAGTTTTAAGCCAGAAGAAATTATCGAAAACAAAGAAATTCCAACTATTGCTTTTACCCGTTTAAAGCTTTTCGATAAAGATGTTGAAATTAATGACGAAACACAGTTGTTATCAAAATCTATCCTTAAAACTAAGAAAATTACTTTTTCGTATGCGCAAAATACATTTACCATAGATTTTACTGCGCTAAATTTTGTAAAATCCAGAAAAAATAAGTTTGCTTTTAAACTCAAAGGTTTTGATGAAAAATGGACCGACTTGGAAATTCCGAGTGTAACTTTTAATAATTTACCAAGCGGAACGTACACGTTGCTTGTTAAAGGAACCAATAATGATGGGATTTGGAATCAAACACCGCAAAAACTAATCATCGAAATTAATCCTCCTTTTTGGAAAACCTGGTTGGCCTATTTGTTTTATCTCATCATTATAGCAGGTTTGCTTTTTGTAGTGGTAAGATTTTTATTGATGCGTGCACTCTTAAAAAGAGAAAATGATATTCATCAACTTAAATTGGCTTTCTTTACCAATGTGTCTCATGAAATTAGGACACCTTTAACGCTCATAATGGCGCCACTAGAAAGATTGATTCAAGATAATTTTGACAATATAAATTTGAATAGGCAGTTGTTAGATGTGAACAAAAACGTGAAGCGACTGTACCGGTTGGTAAATGAGTTGATGGACTTTAGAAAGGTAGATTCTGGTAAAATGAAGCTTAATATTACGGTAGAAAATCTTGTCGATTACATCAAAGAAATTTACTTGTCTTTTCAAGACATGGCCTTGAGAAGAAATATAACTTTCATATTTAGTAGTGAAGCAAATGATATTCCCATTTATTTTGACAAGGACCAGTTGGAAAAAGTTATTTTTAATCTCCTTTCTAACGCCTTTAAGTTCGTGGATGATAAGGGAAAGATTACGATCAAAATTCTATTAACTGATGGAAACGTTTTGGTGAAAGTTGCCGACACAGGTGCGGGTATCTCTAAAGAAAGTATTCCTAAATTGTTTACAGAATTTTATCAAGCCGGAAACCCCAAGCAAAGAAACGCAGGTACAGGAATTGGTTTGGCTTTATCTAAAAGAGTCGCAAATTTACATCATGGAGATTTATTTTTAGATATCAAAGAAGCGTATACCTGTTTTTGTTTACTGCTTAAAACAGGCGCTGATCATTTTAAACAGGACGAATTAATGGGTCCTAATGATCCAGAGAATTTAAAAGAATACATACTGCAAACAGAGGTTGATGAGTTGATAGACGTTGAACCCCTTAAGCTAAATTTGGAAAGACCCGTTATACTTTTAGCCGAAGACAATCACGACTTAAGGAAATTTATGGTACAAACTTTAAATCGTAATTATACCGTTATTGAATCAGAAAATGGTGCCGAAGCTTTTAAAATAGCCATAGAAAGTATTCCCGACATTATTATTAGTGACATTATGATGCCCATTATGGATGGTCTTGAGCTTTGTAGGAGTATAAAAACAGATAAAAGAACCAGCCATATTCCTGTTGTTTTATTAACAGCACGTTCTGGCGATATCCATGAACTAGAAGGATTAAAATGGGGTGCAGACATTTATCTTACTAAGCCTTTTAGTTTGCGAAAACTGGAACTAAACATAGAAAATTTAATCACTGCACAAGAAAATATGAGGAAGATGTTTAGTCAGCATTTAACACTCCAACCTTCAAACGTAATTATAGAATCTTCCGATCATGAATTTTTAACTAAAATTTTAAATTTAATTGAAGAGAATATCAGCAATACAGATTATAATGTAAACCAATTTGCAGCAGAAATAGGAATGAGTACGCCTATATTCTATAAAAAAGTTAAAGCACTTACAGGATTTACTGTAAATAACTTCATCAAATCTATTAAATTAAAAAGAGCAGTACAGCTATTACAACAGAAAGCGTATAATGTTTCTGAAGTTGCATACATGGTTGGCTTTACCGATCCGAAATATTTTAGTAAAGAATTTGCTAAACAATACGGAAAAACACCATCTAAATTTTGTTAATAGTTGTTTAAAAATATCACCCTAAAAATTTAAGAAAACCCTCTTTTTTTAAATGTGCTAGCGTTAATTTGCAGTTATCTAATATCAATAACTGTATGAAATTTATATTTATAGTGCTCTTGCTATTCTCAAGGGCTTTTGCACAAGACACTAACTTATCCCTGTTAAATCCTATACTACTTGCTAGTAAAAGGAATGCATATAAAAATGGCGATGTGCAGCTTGTTAAGCAAGTGCAAATGGTATTGAAAAATGCAGATAAATTTCTTTCTGTAAACCCAGAGTCGGTAATGGATAAGGCACTATCACCTACAAGTAAATCAAAACACGATTATATGAGTATGGCACCTTATTGGTGGCCCGATACTACTAAACAAGATGGATTACCCTATATTCGAAAAGATGGTGTTCGAAATCCAATCATTAAAAAGATTACCGATCATGAATTTTTGGGTAATTTAGAAAACAGATGTAAATTTTTGTCTTTGGCCTATTATTTTACGAGCGAGGAGAAGTATGCCGACAAAGCGCAACAATTGCTAAACGTTTGGTTTTTAAATCCAGCTACCAAAATGAACCCTAATCTTGACTATGCGCAAGCCATACCCGGTAGAAATGATGGCCGTGGGAATGGAATCATAGAATCGCGTGCATTGGTAAATATTGCAGACTGGGTGTGTTTATTAAATGGAGCTAAATCTTTTACTAATTCAGATAAGGATGGCATCAAAGCATGGTATAAAGACTACTTAAATTGGATGCTTACCAGCAAAAATGGTATCGAAGAAAGTAAATCGAAAAATAATCACGGAACACACTATGATGCACAGATTGCCTCATTCTCTATATTTATCGGTGATTTTGAACTGGCTAAAAACATCGTAACGGCAGCAAAAAAACGTATAGATATACAGATAGACAGCAATGGAAAACAACCTTTAGAACTCGAACGTACCAATGCCTACAGCTACAGCACGATGAATCTCGATGGTTGGTTTAATTTAGCTATGGTAGGTAATAAAGTAGGTGTTGATCTTTGGAATTACCAGGCAGAAAGTCTAAAAAAGGCGATCAATTGGTTATTGCCTTATGCTTTGGAAGAACAACCCCGAACATATAAGCAATTGATCAATTACAATAGCAGTGAAATGTATAAGCTTTTGATGATCGCCTCGGCAAAATATAAAGGGAATTATGCAGAAAAATCAAAACGTATCCCTTTATCTGATAAAGTTATTTTAACGAGGCTTTTGTATCAATCTAAATAAGAATGAAGAAGATAATCATTGTAATCGGACTATTAATTGGCGCTTTTACTTCTGTAATGGCACAGCAAAGTACAAGGCTAAATAAAGGTTGGGAGTTTTTAAAAGGAGATTTAGGTGGTATATGGGAAGCCGTACGTCCCGTAAAGGAGGGCAATCCTGAGGGCGTTCCGCTGTGGGAGAAAGTAAATTTGCCACATTGCTTTAACGCTCAGGATGCGGTAGATCCAGATGTAAATTATTATCAAGGACCAGCTTGGTACCGAAGCAATTTAACCATTGCGAACAGCTACCCAAATGGAAGAATTTTATTGCATTTTGAAGGAGCCGGACAAAAAACGGCGGTTTACGTGTACACTACCAAAGTAGGCGAACATATAGGTGGATACGACGAATGGACGGTTGATATAACCGATGCCGTTGCTGCTTTTAAGAAGGAAAAAGTTTTTAATGAACAATTTAACGGAAAGGTGCCGATAGCTATCCGATCTGATAATTCTAGAGATCTGGAAATGATTCCATCAAGCCTTTCTGATTTTAATGTGTATGGTGGTATTTATCGATATTTAAACTTGGTGTATACCCCTCAGGTTTCGGTAGATAAAGTATTTGCACTTGCAGATGCAAAAAATGGAACCTTAGTTATTTCTGGCAGATTTTATAATCCAAATCAAGTAACAGCGGCGAGTGTACAAGTTACTGTAAAAGATCCAGCAGGAAAAAGTATTTATTCGGTAAAAACGGCACTTAGCAGCTTTTTAAACAAGAACGAACTTGCTAAACTAACCGTTAAAAATCCAAAATTATGGTCGCCAAACCAACCTCTTTTGTATTCGGTAGAAGTGAGCATAATCGCCAATGGAGAAACACATAGTCAGGTTGAAAAAGTTGGATTCCGCTATTTTGAATTTATAAAAAAGGGCCCTTTTCATTTAAATGGGGAAAGATTATTATTAAGAGGTACACACCGTCATGAAGATCATGCCGGTGTAGCCGCAGCCATGACAGAAGATATGATTCGTACCGAAATGTTGATGATGAAAGACATGGGTGTAAATTTTATAAGGTTAGGTCATTATCAGCAATCAAAAATTGTGCTGAACCTTTGCGATAGTTTAGGTATTATGGTTTGGGAAGAAATTCCATGGTGCAGAGGTGGTTTAGGCGGCGAAGGATATAAAAATCAAGCACGCAGTATGCTTACCAATATGATTGAGCAGCATTACAATCACCCATCTATTATTATTTGGGGCTTAGGGAATGAAAACGATTGGCCGGGCGATTTTAGCACATTTGATGAAAGTAAAATCAGAACTTTCATGAAAGAACTTAATGATTTAAGTCATAAATTGGACCCAAACCGAAATACGGCTATTAGACGATGTGATTTCTGTAAAGATATTGTAGATGTGTACTCTCCTTCTATTTGGGCAGGCTGGTATCGTGGTATTTATACAGAATATAAGGCAGTTTCTAAAAAGGAATTCGAGTCTGTAGATCGGTTTTTACATGTAGAATGGGGAGGCGACAGTCATGCTGGTCGCCATGCCGAGTTGCCCGATGAAGCTTTAAGTAAGATAGATCGAAGCGGAAGTGCGGATGAACGTGATGGCGATGCATCTTTGTTTGGAGGAGGAGCAAGGGTTTCTAAAGACGGCGATTGGAGTGAGTCTTATGTATGCAATTTAATAGACTGGCATTTAAAGGAACAAGAAGATATGCCCTGGTTAAGTGGATCTGCATATTGGCCTTTTAAAGATTTTTCTACACCGGTTAGACCAGATAATCCGGTTCCTTATATGAATCAAAAAGGTGTAGTTGAACGTGATTTTACAAAGAAGGAAGCTTATTACGTTTTTCAATCGTATTGGACTGGCAAGTTAATGGCGCATATTTACGGACACAGTTGGCCAACGCGTTGGGGTAGTGTTACTGATGCTAAAATGCTGAAAGTATATTCAAATGCAGATGAGGTTGAATTGTTTTTTAATGGTCAAAGCATGGGTACTAAAAAACGCAACAGTGCCGATTTTCCGGCTGCAGGTTTAAGGTGGATGGTAAATTATAAAGAGGGGGAGAACAGCATTAAAATTATTGCAAAAAAAGGCAAAGAAACCGTAACGGATCAGATCATTCAACAATATCAAACCGCCAAATGGGGTACACCTGTTAAAATGACGTTAGAAAAAATTGGCGAAGCAGATGGAAAAATTACCATTCAGGTTAAACTTTTAGATCGGGATAATGTATTGTGTTTAGATGCTAAACAGTACGTAAATTTTAGCCTTGTAGGGGATGGGAAATTGATTGATAATCAGGGAACTTCTTCAGGGTCGCGGAAAGTGCAGTTTTATAATGGAAGAGCAACCATAAGTATTCAACACAATGGAGGTAAAAATGTTGCCGCAGTAAAATCAGACGGCATTTCAACTGTATTTTTAAATCTTTAACATCATGAGAATAGTAAGTATATTTTTTTTTATCGCTGGCTTTTCAACCTACGCGCAAAAGCCTAATCTAAAAAGGGCAATAACACATGCTACCCATCAAACTAATTTAATGCTTAGCGAAATTGGAAAGGCTGATAATGAAAGCGAAACGCTAGTATCGCCCAGAACATTAGTTGATGGGAAATTAAAACTAGTAGCCTCAAAAGATTGGACAAGTGGTTTTTTTTCGGGTACGTTATGGTATTTATTTGAATTAAGCAATAACGATAAATGGAAAGCAGAAGCTCAAAAATTTACAGCTAAAATAGAACAGGAGAAGTATAACGCAAAAACTCACGATATGGGTTTTAAAGTGTATTGTAGTTTTGGAAATGGATATCGTTTAACAAGGGATCCTCAGTATAGAGAAGTGATTTTACATTCAGCTAAAACCTTAGCTACTCGTTTTAACCCTAAGGTTGGTGCCATTAGATCTTGGGATCATAGTTCAGATAAATGGGATTTTCCAGTAATTATAGACAATATGTTAAACCTCGAATTACTTTTTGAGGCTACAAAACTAAGCGGAGATTCTGCTTATTATAAAATAGCAGTAAGTCATGCAAATACCACACTAAAAAATCATTTTAGAGCTAATTATAGTACTTGGCATGTTATCGGTTACGATCCAAAAACTGGGGAAGTTGTTAAAAGAAATACTCACCAAGGGTATGCTGATGCTTCTGCATGGGCCAGAGGGCAGGCTTGGGCGCTTTATGGTTACACCATGTGTTACCGCGAAACTAAAGATCCAAAGTATTTAGCACAGGCTAAAAATGTAGCTAATTTTATATTTACCCACAAAAATATGCCAGCAGATTTTGTGCCTTATTGGGACTTTGATGCGCCCAATATTACCTCAGAACCTAGAGATGTTTCTGCAGCGGCAGTAATTGCATCGGCCTTGTACGAGCTGAGTACGTATAGTAATAATAATGATTATTTTAACAAGGCAAATAAAATGATGAAGAGCATTGCCTTAAAATATAATTCTATTAAAGGTACAAATAAAGGTTTTATCCTCGATCACAGTACGGGCGCTAAACCTAGTAACAGTGAAGTAGATGTGCCATTAATTTATGCAGATTATTATTATTTAGAAGCGTTAGTGCGGTATAAAAATATTGTAAATAATTAATTATAATCTCATTTTAATATTTTCCTCTTTTTTTTTAAGATTTTACCCCATGTTAAATTGGGGTGTGCCTAATTTAGATGGTACTAACCAAAACCAAAGTATAAACGATGAACAAACTCATTACGCTAAAACTAGTTAAGCTATTGCTGATTAGTTGGCTCTTATTTAGCTTTTCAATTGATTTGAAAGCACAAGGTACGGGTATTAAAATTACAGGTACTGTAGTCGACTTGAAAGGTCAACAACTTAGTGGTGTAAGCCTGAAAGTAAAAGGAGGTACAACCGGAACTACTACAGATGCTAACGGAAAATTTAGCATTACGGTGCCTAATATCAGGGCAATAATCGTTTTTAGTTATATCGGATTTATAACTTCAGAGGAACTAGTTGGCGCAAAAAAGATATTGAATGTTAAACTCTTAGAAGATACTCAAGCTTTAACAGAAATTGTTGTGGTAGGGTATGGAGAGGTGAAACGAAAGGATTTAACGGGCTCAGTAGCGTCAGTAAATATTTCTGATCTTACAAAAGCACCCGTAACCTCATTCGATGACGCTTTGGCGGGTAGGGTTGCAGGAGTTCAGGTAACATCGCCAGATGGTATGCCAGGTGCAGCACCTAGTATTATAATTAGAGGAGGAAATTCGGTTACGCAAGACAATTCACCACTTTACGTGGTAGATGGTTTTCCGATAGAAAATTTTGACAATAATTCAATTAATCCTTCAGATATCGAATCGATTGATGTATTAAAAGATGCATCTTCTGCTGCAATTTACGGCTCTAGGGGTGCGAATGGCGTAATCATCATCACCACCAAAAGAGGAAATGTTGGTGCGCCTAAAGTAACCTATAAAAACTTCTTTGGTATTCAATCTAATGCAAATAAGATCGATTTGATGGATCCTTACGAGTTTGTGAGCTATCAACTAGATGTAGATTCTATCCCTGCCGCAGGAAGCAATAGCTTTGTGATTTATGATATTTTTAGTAAAACATTAAATCCAACGGGTAAAAAATCTTTAGCAGATTATAGGGTTGAAGGGATAGATTGGCAAGACCAAATTTTCAGACAAGCAGCGATGCAAAGTCATGAAGTTGCAGTAAGAGGTGGTAGTAAAGAAACGAAATATGGCGTTACTACCTCTTATCTTAATCAACAAGGAACTTTAATTGCTTCCGATTTTAAACGCTTTCAAACTAGAGTAACCCTAGATCAGGTATTAAATAAAAGGTTTAAATTGGGTTTAAATGTTAATTACAGTTACATAGCCGCTGGAGGATCGCAAATAAGCGGTCAGAATACAACTTCAGATGCTTTTTTAATCAGTGCATGGCGGTACAGACCAATCACAACCAACCTTGATGATTTGGACAATTTATTAGATGACGCGCAAGACCCTTCATTAGTAGATTTTTCTGCCACAAACTATCAATGGAACCCTGTTTTAACAAGAAATAATGAAACGCGCAATCGTAAAACTTCTTTAATCACCGCTAATTTAAATCTTGATTATGCCATCGCAAATAATTTAAAGTTAAGATTAAGTGGCGGTATTAATTCGAGAACTTTTAAAAATGAGGAATTTAACAATTCATTATCCAGGTTAGGTAGTACGCTCAGTACTTTAGGAAACGGAGGTCCAAATGGTATGATTACCAATACTGGAAGCGATAATTTTTTAAATGAAAACACGCTTACTTACAATAAAGTTTTTAAACGGAAGCATGCTTTTAATGCTGTTTTAGGGTCAACAATAGCACTTAATAAAGTAAATGTTTTTGGGTTTGGAGCTACCTTAGTACCGAATGAGAATTTGGGAGTTAATGGTTTAGGGCAAGGTATTCCACAATCTGTAAATACACAAAGAAGGCAAAATACTTTAGCTTCATTTTTAGGGAGAGTTAATTATAGCTTTAATTCTAAATATCTTTTTACAGCAAGTTTTAGGGCAGATGGCTCTTCTAAATTTGTAGGAGATAATATTTGGGGTTATTTCCCATCAGCTTCTGCTGCTTGGCGATTAAGCGAAGAGAAATTTTTAAAAGGAAGTAAAATAATTTCTGATGCTAAACTTAGGGCAAGTTATGGCATAATTGGTAACAATAGAGTTTCTGACTATGCATCTTATGCCTTGTTGGGAACGGGTGGTTCAAACTCTTATTCAGGCAATGGTAACTTCGCTATAGGATCGTATCCTTTAACTTTATCAAATCCGTTGTTAAAATGGGAAACTACAAATGAAGTAGATTTTGGGATTGATTTAGGCTTTTTTAATCAGCGTATGTTGCTGGCGGCAGATTATTATAATAAAAATACTTCCGATTTATTGTTAAGTTCTGATTTACCAGGAAGTAGTGGCTACGCAACGGCTTTTCAAAATATTGGTTCGGTACAAAACAGAGGATTCGAATTTTCACTAACTACGATTAACGTTGATAATAAAGAATTTAAATGGACTACCAATTTAAATATTTCTTTTAATCGTAATAAAGTATTATCCCTAACATCAGGGCAAAATAGTTTATTAACTATTGCCAGGTGGGCAACCAATAACACCATAGGATTGAGTCCTGGGTACATTGCTAAGCTAGGGCAGCCTATTGGTATGTTTTATGGCTTAACTTCTGATGGTGTGTATCAATACGATGATTTTGATGCAACAACCAATACGACTACTGGCCTTACCACTTATCTTTTAAAACCGTCAATACCTGCCGCAAGTGCTACCAGATCATTAATTCAGCCAGGTTTCTGGAAGTTTAAAGATTTAAATGGAGATTTAATTGTCGATGTAAAAGACTTAGGCACGATAGGTAATCCAAATCCCGATTTTATTGGAGGATTTTCAAATAACTTTAGCTATGAGGGATTTGATTTAAATGTCTTCTTACAATTTAGCTATGGCAATGAAATTATGAATGTAAATCGTATTTTAATGGAAGGCGGTGGAGGTGTATCTGCAACTAAGGCAGCGAATATGTTTACTTCTTATGCCGATAGGTGGACTCCAACAAATCCGTCTAATGAATTTGCTGCTGCTGGAGCAGGAGGAAGAGCACCTTCATTTTATCCTTCCAGAGTAGTAGAAGACGGTTCGTTCTTAAGGGTTAAAACAGTAAACTTAGGGTATAATTTTAACACTGCCATCACTAAAAAGCTCAAATTAAATGGGCTAAGAGTGTATGCATCTGCACAAAATTTATTCACTATAACTGGATATCAAGGTTTAGACCCAGAGGTAAATACGTTCTCATCGGCCTTAACGCCTGGATTAGATTTTTCAGCTTATCCACGAGCAAAAACCGTAACCTTTGGATTAGACATTACCTTATAAAAGAATAGATATTAAATAAACTTCCGAATAGGGAGTAGATTTTTAAACATAAAAAATATAAAAATGAAAAAGCAAATCATTGTATTATCATTAATTTTAAGCTTAGGGTTTATTGGATGTAAAAAATTCTTAACAGAATTACCACAGGATACCGCTTCGCCAGAAACTTTTTTTCAAAGAAAAGATCAATTAACATCGGCACTAATGTCTGTTTATTCCCCTTTAGGCAGTACAGATGAATCTACTTATTCTCGTTTTTTTCCGTTAGAGGCAGATGCAGCCACAGATGAGTTCAGTTCAAGAAGTGCGAGTGGGGTTGCGGCAAGCGCTTACAATGCAAGTTCATCTTATCAGAACTTTACCAGGTGCTGGAATAATCTTTATTTGGGAATTGAGAGGGCAAATTTTTTGTTAGAGAAATTAGAAACTTCAACTGCGCCTGAGGTAGATAAAAATCAGGTAAAAGGAGAAGCTTTATTTTTAAGAGCTTATTATCATTTTTTATTGGTTAGTTTTTGGGGAGATGTACCCTTAAAATTAACCACTACAAAGCGAGCATCTGATGTAAATAGAGCTAGGAATCCGGCAAAAGAAGTATATGACCAAATTATTAAGGACATGACAACAGCCGAGGGATTGGTGAAAAATGCAAGTGAATGGGGCGTAACCGTAACTGGAAGGGTTTCGAAAACAGCAGTTGAAGGGATTTTATCGAGAGTATGTTTACACGCAGCTGGCAGATTAAGGGATGATAGCTATTTACCTGCAGCTGTATCTTGGGGTAAAAAGGTAGTAGCAAGCAATCAACACACGTTAAATCCAGATTATAAACAGATTTTCATTAACCATAGTCAGGACATAAACGATAATAAGGAATGCTTGTGGGAAGTAGAATTTATGAGAGATGCTACTGGTATTTACACAGAGTACGAGCGTTTTGGTTCTACCTATGGGCCACAAAACAACAATGAAAAAATAGGGTTTATGCAAGGTATTTATTACGCTACCGGAACGCTCTATAGTTCTTATGCCGATGGCGATTTAAGAAGAGATTGGACAATCGCTAATTATCTTTACGTTAATACTGATGCTTCTAAAGGTAAAGCGTATACTAGTCCTGCTGTTATCTGGAGACGGCCAATGGGTAAATGGCGTAGGGAATATCAAAATGCTGCTGCCATCGGAATTAAGAATTTTGGTCCTACAAATTTTCCTTTATTAAGATATGCTGATGTGTTGTTAACGCTTGCAGAGGCTGATAATGAATTAAATGGGCCAACTGCAGAAAATATTGAATATGTAAATCAAGTAAGAAGAAGAGCTTATGGCGTGGCTTTTGTAGGTCGTAATATTAATAACTTTGTAATAACAGGCGGCGGTGCAGGTTATGCACTTACATCATTAGTTACTATTTCTGGAGGTGGGGCAACAAAAGATGCTAAGGCAGTTGTTTCTGCGGTTACTGCGGGAAGAATTACGGCCATCACGTTAATAGATGGTGGTGCTGGATATACAAGTGCCCCAACCATTACGATTTCTGGTGGAACAGGAGCTTTGGTAACGGCTAACGTAAGTAATTTGGGTGATTGCGAATTAGTTCCATCTAATTATGCTGCTAAAGATGTATTTCGTAACTTTTTGATGAAAGAGCGTAGTAGAGAGTTAGCTGGCGAAAGTCACCATAAATTAGATCTGTTTAGGTGGGGTAACTTCCTTTCAACCATGCAAGCAATGGTACCTATTATCAACACAAATTTTAGTACGGTGGTAGTAGCTTACAGAAATGCCACTGCAAAGGATACGAGTTTTCCTATTCCAATACAGGAAATGTCGCTTAATTCGTTAATGATACAGACCGACGGTTGGAATTAGGGGGATAGCGATTTAAGAAATATTTAGTATAGTTTACGGCTTAATTTAGAGAAGCTTATCATTCAGTACGGATGGTAAGCTTTTTTTTTAAACTTAATTCATTGTTTTTCATAGCGTAGCGAAGGATCTAAACTATTCATAACCCTCTAAGAATTAACTACACTAAGTGCATCTTCCAAACCCATAATAATAATCATTTTATCTTCATTACGCTAACATTGGGTCTATTTTTTACCAAAATCCTTTTTAAATTTACTTTTCACTTGGCCATTATTGGTCAAAATGCTCAAAAATATAATAGATCTCATGGCGAATAGCATACAGTAAGTACTAAGCTAAAATGTTATGTGGTAATTGAATAAAAAAATACCAAGTTTATACCAGAACATCCTGGCAAACTTAATTTCTATTTATCGGCAGTAGATAGTTTAATAAAACAAGAGGATGATAAACCAATCATAGGTATTTTACTTTGCAGAGATAAAAATAATTTTGAAACCGAGTTTGCATAAAGAAGTATAACAAAACCCATAGAAGTAATTGAATTTGAGTTAACAGAAATTTTACCTTATGATTTAAAATCTAGTTTACCAAGCATTGAAGAAATTGAAGAAGAGTTAAGAAGATTAGAATAATATTGCCAGAAATATCCCTCACAAAAAAATAATGTTCAGTTTTTTTTAAAAAAAGCAATAAAAATAGTGGTTTAAATAAATTTTTTATATATTCGTGTACGTTAACGTTATTAAAATTAGTGCAACATTAATAAATAAGTTATGGGAAGTATTGTAGTTTTACCTCTTTGTAAGAATTAAAGCTATTTTTTTTAACTTTTTTACGGGTACGTTAACGGAACAGTAATAGCGCTGTTTTTAACTAAGAATTATGCCAAATATAAAAAATAATAACCGTTCTGGATCCGTCCAAGTAAACTCACTTAGTTCGAGAGAGACGTTAATTTCTATGTTTATTTTGGGTGGATTGTTTTTTGTATTCGGTTTTATTACATGGATTAACGCCATTTTAATACCCTATTTTAAAATAGCTTGCGAGCTTAGCAACTTTCAATCTTATCTCGTAGCCTTTGCCTTCTATATCTCTTATTTCATCATGTCGCTCCCTTCTTCTTACCTGTTAAAATGGGTGGGATTTAAAAAAGGCATTATGTATGGCTTATGGGTGATGGCCATTGGGGTTTTTATATTTATACCTGCCGCACTAAGCAGAACCTACGAAATTTTTCTTTTAGGCTTATTCACTATAGGATCTGGTTTAGCCATATTGCAAACTGCTGCAAATCCTTATATCACCATTTTAGGGCCTAGCGAAAAGGCAGCAAAGCGCATCAGCTTTATGGGTATATGCAACAAAGGAGCTGGTATTTTAGCACCCCTAATATTTGCATCTGTAATATTTAAGGTTGCGGATAGCGAAATGTTAAAACAGCTTCCTTTAATGAGTGCGATAGAAAGAAGCGCAGCTTTAGACGAATTAATTAGACGCGTTATTCTTCCCTATAGTATTTTGGGTACTGTATTGGTTATACTAGGTGTATTGATTCGTTTTTCGCCACTACCCGAAATCGATACCGAGCAAGAAGACGAAGAATTATCAACCTTAAACGCCGATAAAAAAAGCCTGTTCGATTTCCCTTATTTAATATTGGGTATTTTAGCCATATTTTTTCATGTAGGTACACAAGTTATCGCCATCGATACCATAATTGCTTATGCAAATACTCTGGGTATGCCTATTATGGAAGCAAAAGTTTTTCCATCCTATACCTTGTTTACTACCATTATAGGGTATAGCTTAGGGATTATCCTTATCCCAAAATACATTTCACAAATAAATGTACTCCGTATTTGTACACTTTTAGGAGTCGTTTTAACGCTTTTAATTATTTACACTCATAGTAATTATACAATTCTAGGTCATACTACAGATATCTCCATTTGGTTCATTGTATTGTTGGGCTTAGCGAACTCATTGGTTTGGGCTGGTATATGGCCAGTTGCTTTAAAAAATCTTGGTCGATTTACAAAAATAGGAGCCTCTACGCTAATTATGGCACTTTGTGGTAGCGCCATTTTCCCACTTATATACGGCTACTTAGCAGATTTATACAATGTAAGAACTGCCTATTGGATATTATTTCCTTGTTACCTCTATCTGGTGTTTTACGCTTTTTATGGGCACCTCATCAAACGATGGATACCAACCTTTAAAAAGAAAAATATACCAGCTTAAAAATATAAAACCAACCAATTTAAACCAAACAACCAAATATGACATGAATGAAGAAAAAAATTAGAACCTAGCGCGTATTTATTCAATCGCTAAATGTTACATCTGGAATCTAGATTCCTGCAAATCATTAAAAATTTTAACTAAAAAGAATGAAAAAACAATTATTTTTTAAGCTAAAGCATACCTTTTTATGTGCTTCTCTTATAATACTTTCTTCTAGCGTAAATGCAGCTATGGAGAATCTTGTTAAGGAAATTAATCCAACTAAAACCTTTTATGCTAAGGATATACTTGTTAAAGGTACAGTAAAGAACGACGCAGGCGAGGCATTGGCTGGTGCTACTGTAAATGTTAAGGGTTCCAATATCAGAGTGGCAACTAATGCAGAAGGCGAATTTCAGATAACAAGCCCTGAAGGTGCAATACTAGTTTTTACCTATCTAGGCTACCTTTCGCAAGATGTTAATATTGGTAATAAATCAGTAATCAATGTAACGATGCTGGTAGATGCCCAAAAGTTTCAAATGAACCAAGTGGTAATTGTGGGATATGGTACACAAAAACGTTCTGACATTACTGGCTCGGTGAGTTCTGTACCCAAAGAAAGGTTATCACAATTGCCAGTAACCAATGTGCTTCATGCATTAGAAGGAGCAGTAGCCGGCTTAAAAATTACGCAAACATCTTCTGTTCCTGGAAGTTCTGCTGGGGTGCTGATTAGAGGTGTGAACTCAATTAACGCAAATACTGCTCCGCTAACGGTAATTGATGGTGTGCCATTTAGCAATCTCGGAGGATCTATGAATGATATCAACCCTAACGACATCGAATCAATAGAAATTTTAAAAGATGCATCGGCCGTTGCCGTATATGGCACCAGAGGATCAAGTGGGGTGATTTTAATTACCACAAAAAGAGGTAAAACCGGAGAGCCTACCATTAGATATAGTGCTTACGCCGGACCAGAGTATCAAAATAAAACATTAACGCCTTTAAATGCAGAAGAATATGTGAAAAAATATGTAGATTTTCTTGCACAAAGAGGTCAGGTGCCAACGGTTACACCTGTTCCAAATCAGTACGAAATTGAAAATTATATCGCTGGAAAGACAACAGATTGGATGAAAGAGATTTCGCAACAGGGATCAATACAAGATCATAACCTTAGCATTTCTGGAGGTAGCGATAGATTAAAGTATTTTGTTTCTGGAGCCTATCAAAAACAACAAGGTGTGTTAAGGGGGTATCAGTATAACCGTGCCTCTTTTAGGTCTAACTTGGATGCTAAAGTAACCGATTGGTTAACTGCCGGAACTTCACTGTTTTTTGCAAATAACAATACAGATGGTGGTACCGTACGCTATACCGCTGCCATGCAAATGAGTCCTTATGGTAGAGCATACGAAGCAAATGGCAAATACACCATTTTCCCGATGTTCTCGGAAACAAACTTCAGAAACCCTCTGCTGGGTTTAAACTCTGATGTGCTAAATAGAGATAAAAACCTAAATGGAATATTTTATACTGAGGTTAAACCGAAATTTTTAAAAGGACTTAAGTACAGGATGAATGCCAATTATGCTTTCTTACCTTCACGTACCAATACCTATAATGGAATCGATGCAGGCGATACATTTGGTGGCTCTGCAGGGCTTAGTAACACTGAAACCGAAAGTTGGATTGTAGAAAACATACTTACTTATGATAAAAACTGGGGTGGTCATCATCTAGATTTAACCGCTTTATACAGTGCGCAAGAAAAAAAATATAGAACCAATGGAACTACTGGTAGAACATTTATTAATGACGATTTATCATTCAATAACATCGGCGCTGCGGCTGTATTAACAGGTAACTCTTTTTACAGTAGAGAAGCATTGGTTTCTCAAATGGGTAGATTAAATTACGCCTACAAAAGTAAATACCTGTTTACGGCAACAGCCAGACGTGATGGTTATTCTGCTTTCGGATCTGGAACCAATAAATATGGTCTTTTCCCATCGGTTGCTATTGGATGGAATATTTCGAGCGAAAATTTCCTGAAAAATATAAAGCAAATTGATAACATTAAGCTAAGAGCTTCTTATGGTACATCGGGCAACCAAGCAGTAGGCGTTTATCAAACAATTACCACCCAAGGCGTTACAAAATACATCTATAACGGCATAACCGCTACGGGTTTAGTGTCGAGTTCGTTGCTAGCCAACGGAGTTTTGGGAAATGTTAACCTAAACTGGGAAAGCACCACAGGAACAAATTTAGCAGTAGATTTCTCCTTATTTAACAATAGAATTAGTGGTACGGTAGAAGCCTACCAAACAGAAACTAAGGATGTATTGTTAAGTCGTAGGTTACCTAATATTACTGGTTACGCAAGCATTTTCGACAATTTGGGAAGTGTTAAAAATAGAGGTATTGAAGTTACTTTAAGCTCCATTAACATCAAGAAAAATGATTTTACATGGTCTAGTAATTTAAATTTTTCTGCCAATCGCAATAAAATTGCTTCACTTTATGGAGATAATAAAGATGATATTGGTAACAAATGGTTTATTGGTAAACCATTATTTGCTATTTACGATTATCAATTAGCAGGAATATGGCAAGTAGGGGAAGATCCATCTACAGTAGATCCTGGCGCAGTTTCGGGAAGCTTAAAATTTGTGGATGTAAACAACGACAAAAAAATTACCGAAGCAGATAAAGTTTATCAGGGAACCAGCTTGCCAAAATGGACTGGAGGAATAACCAATACCTTCAGATATAAAACACTAAGTTTAAGTGTATTTCTACAAACTTCCCAAGGATCAAAAATCAATAATCCACAACTTAATCTGCAAAACTACGGCGGTCGTGTAAATATTCCTAAAGAAGTTTCATATTGGACTGCCGAGAACAAGAATAATACACAACCATCTTTAGTTTTTACTAACCCTAGGCTTTACGCTTATCCAGTAAACCAAAACTATACACGTATTAAAGACATCACCATCAGTTACAACTTTACCGAAAAAGTACTCAGTAAACTTAAATTGGGAAGTTTAACCGCTTTTGCGAGTGGACGAAATCTTTACACATTTACAGACTGGGTTGGTCTTGATCCAGAGTTAAGTGTAAATGGAAGTCAAGCCGGAACAGCCAATGCACCACTAAGTTATGGTATATATCCACTGGTATCTAGTTTCGTATTTGGATTAAATGTTACGCTGCGTTAATAATTAAAAAAAATAATGAAACCATCATGCGTACAAACTTATGATGGTTTCATGACCTTTAAAACTTTAAAACATAAAATAATGAAAAAATTAATCTTTTTAGTACTTATTTTTCCAGTTCTAGCAGGCTTTCTTTCTTGTAAGAAAAGCTTCCTAGACGAAAAATCCGACTCGGCCTATTCACCCCTCAATACATTTAAAAATGTTGCTGGCTTGGATGCTGGGATTGCGGGACTGCAAGCGTCTGTTCGTGAGCAATACACCATGCAGGTAACACAATCCTTATTGGCCGTTTTCCAGGTTGGGACAGATGTTGCCTTAAACGGATTAGATGCAGGTGAAGCCGCACCTTTCGAAAATTATGCACTCCTTAATTCAGAAAGCCCTGCGGTGCTCAATTACTGGAATTGGTCTTACAAAGTAATCAATAATGCAAACCTGATTATTAACGGTGCATCTGATAGCACTGCAGTTTTAACCAACGCCCAAAGAGCGGTTTATTTAGGTGAAGCCAAGTTTTATAGAGCATACGCATATAATTTTCTAGTTACTTTATGGGGACAGGTTCCGCTAATAGACCAACCATTAGATGCGCCAAAAACAGACTTTACAAGGGCAAGCCTAGAAAATTTAAATACCTTAATTAATAGCGATTTAGTATTTGCAACAACTAACCTTCCTAATATAGATGCCGTATCTAAACCAGGAAGAATAAGTAAAGAAGCAGCGCAACAATTGCTTGCCGAAGCTTACCTCAGGCAAGGTAAAAATGATCTAGCCGAAGCTCAATGCTTAAATATAATTAATAGCAAGAAGTTTTCTGTCATTAATGCAAGGTTTGGTGTTAAAAGAACCCTACCAGGGGATGCTTTTTCTGATATGTTTATTGTGGGCAATCAACGCCGAAGACAAGGAAATACGGAGGCTATATGGGTTCAAGAAATGGAATACAATATTCCAGGAGGCTCTTCTAGCTTAGATCAACACAGAAGAGTTTGGGTGCCTTATTATTCGAATGTTGCAGGAATGCTAGTAGCCGATTCATTGGGTGGCCGTGGTATCGGAAGAATTCGCTTAAGTTCTTGGGTAATAAAAGGCTTATACAAAGGTAATGATATGCGTAATTCAGTATATAACATCAAGCGCGATTTCTATTATAATGATCCAAAGAATGCAAAATTCGGACAAAAAGTAATTCCTCTCGCAGCAGACACGCTTTATAAAATCGTTCCTTTCACCACAAAATGGAATCATTATCTTGATGCAGATCCTACTGGAAATGGAGCCTATAAAGATTTAATGATGATGCGTTTAGGCGAAACTTATCTGTTACTTGCGGAAGCACAATTTAAACAAGCGAAGCTAACTGAAGCAGCCATCTCAGTAAATGTGTTAAGAACAAGAGCAAATGCAGCTCAAGTAACTATATCAGATATTTCGCTCGATTTCATTTTAGATGAGCGTGTAAGAGAATTAATCGGTGAAGAAAACCGAAGAATGACTTTAGCGCGCACTGGAACCCTTATAGATAGAGTTAAGAAGTTGAATTTTATTCAGAATGCAACCGTTCAACCTTTCCATCAACTCCTACCTATACCACAAAGTGAAATAGATTTGAATAAAGATGCCGTAATAACTCAAAACCCAGGTTATATAAGATAATCATAATGCATTCATAAAAAGGTTTTAATCAATATCTACTGAAAAATGCGAATACCGTTAATAGAATCTATTAGCCATAATACTGAGATTGAGAAAGTTTCTCTGTTACTAGATAAACTTTCTCAATTCTCCATTAGTTATCAACCTTGGTCGGCCTTTAAAAGCAATTGTCAAACCAGTTTTGTAATTGCACACGCTGGAGATGCAATATGTTTGAAGTTTTTCGTAAAGGAAGATGTAATCAAAGTAAGTACCTATCAAACCAATGGAAGAGTGCATAAGGATAATTGTGTAGAGTTTTTTATCGCCTTTGGTGCACAGAAAAAATATTATAATATCGAGTTAAATTGTACTGGGATATGCTTAATAGGTTTTGGAGAAGGAAGATTGAATAGAGTTTTATTAAATGAAAAGCTCATTGCGAACGTTAAAACCCATATCAAAATTAATACTGCACCATTACATAGTACCACTAAATATGAGTGGGAAATTACAGCTATACTACCAATCGAAGTTTTTGAGGCATCCAACTTAATCAGTTTTCATCAGTTAAACGGTTTTGGGAACTTTTTTAAATGTGGTGATGATTTACCACAGCCGCATTTTTACAGTTGGAATGAGATTGAAGCAAAAACCCCTGATTTTCATTTGCCCGAATTTTTTGGAGAGCTGGCGTTTGATTAAGCTGTTTTAAAACAAAGAATTAATATGAATAAACTTAAAATAATTAACGGATATATTATCACACCTTATCGCATTATTAAAAATGGTACGCTATTAATAAATGATAATAAAATAGAATTAATAAGCGAGGTAGATGTTGAAGCTCCAGATTATTGTATTATTGATGCAAAAGAAAATTATGTTTCTCCAGGGTTCATAGATATTCATATTCATGGTGGTGGTGGGTACGATTTTATGGATGGTACGGAAGAAGCTTACCTTAAAATTGCAGAAATTCATGCCAAATATGGAACTACAGCAATGGCACCTACCACACTTACTTGTGCTAAAGCAGATTTGTTAAAAGCAATAGATCTTTACAAAAGTGCAAATCTTAAAAATAGCAAAGGTGCACAATTTATTGGCTTACACCTAGAAGGTCCGTATTTTGCACTTAGCCAAAGCGGTGCGCAAGATCCTCGATATATCAGAAATCCTGATGTTGAAGAGTATAAAGAAGTAATTGCACATGGTGATGTAATTAAGCGATGGAGCGTTGCACCCGAATTACCAGGCGCCGTTGAAATGGGAAAATACCTAAAATCTCATGGCATTATTGCAGCCATTGCGCATACAGACGCCATTTATGAAGAAGTTGTAGTAGCTGTAGAAAATGGATATAGCCTCGCCACCCACCTTTATTCGGCCATGTCTGGCGTAACCAGAAGAAATACCTATCGCTATGCTGGCGTAATTGAAAGTGCTTTTTTAATGGATCAAATGGACGTAGAGATTATAGCCGATGGCATTCATTTACCTGCACCATTGTTAAAATTAGTTTATAAAATTAAAGGACCAGATCGTATTGCGCTAATTACAGATGCCATGCGAGCTGCTGGCATGCCCGAAGGCGAAAGCATTCTTGGGAATAAAGAAACAGGATTAAAAGTGATTGTTGAAAATGGAGTAGCCATAATGGCCGATAGATCTTCTTTTGCAGGAAGTGTAGCTACTACAGATCGATTGGTTCGGACTATGGTTCAAATGGCCGATATCCCTTTGATAGAAGCTGTGAGAATGATGTCTAAAACTCCAGCTACCATTATGGGGGTAGAAACTATTAAAGGAACACTAACCGTAGGTAAAGATGCTGATGTTTTAATTTTTGACGAAAACATAAATATAAAAATAACCATGATAAATGGAAAAATAATATACACTTCACCAGATTTTGTGTAATGAATAAAATAATTTAGATGAGAGAATTTATAAAAGACAAATTAATAGTAAGGATTTTTGACAATAGAAATCTGATGGGGGAGGCAGTTGCCTATGCGGTAAGTGAGCGAGTAAACAAATTATTAAGTCAACAACCCTTCGTTAATATTATTTTTGGAGCAGCACCATCACAAAACGAATTTTTTGCAGCATTGCTTAAAAAAAACATTGATTGGTCTAGGTTAAATGCCTTTCACATGGACGAATATGTAAACCTAGCTGCTGATGCTCCACAAGGATTTGGAAATTTCTTAAAAGAACATTTATTTGATTTAGCTCCTTTTAATACCCTAAATTATATTGATGGAAATGTGAACGATTATGAAGCAGAATGCTTAAGGTATTCGAAACTGTTAAAAGAATTCGAAACCGATATTGTATGTTTAGGTATTGGAGAAAACACACATTTAGCGTTTAATGATCCGCATGTAGCCAACGAGAATGACCCTTATTTTGTGAAATGTGTAGATTTAGATGAGACCTGCCGAACGCAACAAGTAAACGACGGATGCTTTAAACACATTGATGATGTACCCACCCACGCACTTACACTTACTTTACCTGCTTTGCTAAAAGCACCTTATGCTTTTTGTACAGTGCCAGCAGAAAAAAAGGCAAAAGCAGTATTTCATACGCTAAATGAAGAAATTAGTGATAACTTTCCTTCAACTTTATTAAGAAAACATAAAAATGCTGTGCTGTTTTTGGATGATAAAAGCAGCGCACAAATCAAACCAAATATACCTTAAGAAATGAAATGTGAATTAACTACAGCGCAAATTCAGTTTTTTCAAACAAACGGATTTGTGGTAATCGAAGATTTTCTCTCTGCTGAGGAATTAACGCAATGGCGTGAAGCAGTTACCGAAGCGGTAAAAGATAGAAATGGATTAAAAATGCCAGGAAAGGAAGCAAAAATAGGGATGGATGATGGTATTAATAAAGATTCAGAATATTTTTCAAAAGTTTTTGATCAATTGCTTAACCTTTGGCAAACCAACGATAAAGTGAAAGAGATTATGTTGGATGAAAGAATTGGCAAAATGGCGGCCCAACTTTCGGGCGCTAGTGGCATCAGAATCTGGCACGATCAGGCCTTGTTTAAACGCCCATGGGCAAACCCAACTTCGTGGCATTTAGATACCCCTTTTTGGTCGTTTTCTGATCGAAAAGCACTTTCTATTTGGGTAGCGTTAGACGATGCAACCTTAGAAAACGGATGCTTATATTTTATTCCAGCTTCGTTTGAAGAAACCACCTACGAAAATAAAGGAATTGGAAAAAATATGGACGGCATTTTCGAAGCCTATCCTCAATTTGCACAAGTTGTATCGGTAGCAGCACCCATGAAAGCAGGAAGTTGCTCTTTTCATAATGGATTAACCATACATGGTGCTGGTCCAAATATGACTAGCGGACATAGGAGAGCGATGACCTGTGCATATATGCCAGATGGAAATATATTTAACGGAGAGCCAAATATTTTACCTGAAACGTATTTGAATACACTTACAGTTGGCGACTTGCTGAATAATGAAGCGCAAAATCCATTGATTTATAAATCTTAAATTTAACAATGAAATTTTTGTGTCCACGTTGGGGCTCTGAAACTATTGCCTGGCCTATTTTTTTAAAGGAGGTTAAGGATGCAAATTATTCTGGCATTGAATGGTTTCCTTTTGGCGAATCTTGTAGTTATCATGAAGTACTCGATTTATTAAACCAGTACGAGTTAGACTTCACCATTGTAATGGCTGTTATCGAACCTTACACCACTTTCGAGCGATATCTGCAAAAGCTAGAAACGGATTTGCATCAACTGATGGAAATTAGAAGTGAAACTAAAGCGCCATTATTTTTTAGTGCCCAAGTTGGAAGAGAGTTTTTTAACGAACAGCAAATTGAAAAATGCCTAGTGCTTTGCAATCAGATTGAAGATGAATATAAAACACCTATCCATCAAGAAACGCATCGTAATAAATGGCCGTATGCCGCACATGTAGTGGAGCAAGTATTAAAGAAAAATCCAGATTTAAAGCTAACGCTTGATGTATCTCACTGGTTTTGTGTTTCAGAGAGTTATTTAGAAGATCAGCAAGATGCGGTAAACCTGGCTATAACACATGCCAAACATATTCATGCCAGAGTAGGCAGCACGCAAAGCTCGCAAGTTTGGGATCCGGCAAATGCCGAATACGAAGAAGCTTTAACTGCACACCTTCTAATTTGGGACAAATGGGTAGCGCAAATGAAAAAGAATAACGAACCCATTACCATTACGCCAGAATTTGGTCCGCCTCCTTATTTAATAAGCGGAAACCGAACACTATCTTTAAGGGATGAACAATGGAGAATAAATTTATGGATGAAAGATTTTTTAAAAAATAGATATACATGAAAAGAAGATCTTTCTTGCAAAAAACCACTATTTTATCGGCTGCCACTTTAGTAGCACTACACAATACTACTTTTGCCAACACTTTTATGCAGCTTGTTGAAGACGATTTTAAAAATCCAGTGAGTAACTATCGCCCTTTTGTAAGATGGTGGTGGAATGGTAATAAAATAGAAAAATCTGAACTGGCCAGAGAACTTAAACTCTTAAAAGATGCTGGTATTGGCGGGGTAGAAATTAATCCAATCTCTTTTCCATCTAATACAGACGATATGGGCATCGAATCTGTAGAATGGTTAAGCGATGAATGGGTAGATCTTTTGAAATTTACGTTAACAGAAGCCAAAAAACTAGATCTAACTTGCGATCTTTTAGCAGGTACTGGATTTCCTTTTGGTGCTGCATTTTTAGAAGACGACGAACGTGCACAGGTGGTTGTGGTAGCGGTAAAAAAACTAGAAGGTCCATTGAAAACTGAAATCTCGCTTTTCGATATTTTTAAGGAAGCAGATCCTGCCACTTTAAGTCCGTATACAGGGCGCAAAATGGAAATTCTCGAACTAAATGTTGTTCCAGATCCTTTAATTAGCATGGATCAGGTAAAAAATATCACGAAGCAAGTTGTTAATGATGTGGTTAAAATAGATTTGCCAAAAGGGAAATTTGCCGTTTATGGTTTAGTAAAAATAGACGGTTTTATGCGGGTAATACAAGGTGCTCCGGGCGGTAGTGGACCAGTATTGAACCATTTTAATGAAAAAGCGGTAAAAAAATACCTGAATAAAATTACAGACACCATTCAGAACAGAATAGGGCCATTAGCACCCTATATTCGCTCTTTTTTTGTAGATAGTTTAGAAATGGAAGGCGCCAATTGGACGAGCGATATGATGGTCGAGTTTAAAAAACGAAGGGGATATGATTTGTGTCCATATTTGCCATTTATCTTGTTCAGAACCGGTAGGATGGGGAATACGATCGACTTAAATTATGCGGTAAAAATTAGTCCTGATTTAGAAAAATCGCTAAATAGGATGCGTTACGATTTTGAGCTTACTAAAGCCGAGCTGTTTAGCGAACGGTTTTCGAAAACCTTTAGTGAATGGTGTACTAAAAATAACATAAAATCGAGAGCACAGGCCTATGGTAGAGGGCATTTTCCGTTAGAAGGAAGTTTTGATATGGATATACCTGAAGGCGAAACATGGTTAAAATATGGTGTTGGAGAAGCAATTTCTGAAACCGATTTTACCAAATACCCTTGGCATTTAGGGCGTGGAAATACCATGATTAATAAATTTGTTTCGTCGGCAGCGCATTTAAAAGATAAAAAATTAATCAGTTCAGAAGAATTAACCAATACCGACATGGTGTTTGCCGAAACCTTAGCGATTTTTAAAATTGCAGGCGATCAAAGTACCATTTCTGGCATTACACACCCTGTTTTTCATGGCTTTAATTATTCGCCAAAAGCAGCTGCTTTCCCAGGTTGGATCACCTATGGTGGGTATTTTAACGAACAAAATACCATTTGGCCGCATTTTAAACACTATACCGATTATAGAGCCCGGCAATCTGCATTGTTGCAACAGGCTACTTTTTTTGCCGATATTGCCATTATGGCGCCAACTGGCGATATGTGGGGCGATTTTGGTGCACAAATGGAACCTTTTCCTTCACGCGTTACGCCACCCTATCAAATGTTGGTTTGGGAATCGATACACCAAAATGGAAATGCATGCGACTATATCTCAGA
The DNA here is from genome assembly GCA_014377775.1 of Pedobacter sp. GTDB lineage: Bacteria > Bacteroidota > Bacteroidia > Sphingobacteriales > Sphingobacteriaceae > Pedobacter. Next base: position 30,639 of record JACMOW010000139.1, read on the forward strand.
ACAGGTAATCGCCGATGCCGAATTTAAAGAGGGTTCGATCTGTTATGGTTCGAGAAAGTACCATACCCTTTTCTTAATAGAAGTTAAAAGTATCGAACCTCAAACCGCAAAGAAATTATATGAATTTGTGAGAGCTGGAGGGCGTATTTTCTGTATAGAAGCTTATCCGGAAAAATCTCTAGGCTGGCTAAACCATCAACAAAAAGATGCGGAAGTAAAAGAGTGGGTCGATAAATTAAAGCTTTATCCAAAGCAATTTATTTTCCTGTTTAAACCAGCATCTAATTTTAAAGAATGGTATAAAGCTATTCAAACCCAATATGCCATCACTCCTTATGTAAAAATTGCAAATCCAAATGCATTTATCACGCAAGTAAGATATCAGACTAAAGACGCCGAAATTTTTATATTTAACAATGCCAGTGCCCATCACAGCATAGATTTAGCCACCCAATTTTTACCAGCCATCACAGCCAATAAACAAGCTTGGATTTGGGATGCAGTAAGCGGAGATAAATTTAAATTGGATTTGAAAAATGGTCAGTTCAAAACAAAACTCTACCCGGCAGATTCTAAAATCATTGTTTTTAATGACGAGAAAAATGGACAAAACTGGCGCCCTATACCAGAAATAACAGCCAATGCAGTGAAGTTAAATCCGAAATGGAAAGCGGAGTTTAAACACATGAATGGAAGTATGAAAACGCAGGAACTACACGAACTACGTGATTTAAAAGACCTGCCAGATTTTACTCATTTTGCAGGTACAGTTTCCTATTCATCAACCTTAACATTATCAAACCCTAAAAGCCTTCAATATTTAGATTTAGGGAAAGTATTTGGCATAGCCGAACTGATTGTAAATGGTAAACATTTAGGCGCTACATGGTACGGTCGTAACGCTTTTGCAATCGAAAATGTGCTAAAAAAAGGTGTAAATCACATCGAAATTAAAGTAACCACAGTAATGTTAAATTACATGAAATCTTTAACAGAAAATGTAACAGCACAGTACTGGTCTAATAATAGTAAAAGAAAAGAACAACCACTTCAATCGATGGGTATGGTTGGCCCAGTTAATTTATTTTAATTAAAATGTAAATATGAAATTTCAAAAGAAAATAATTTTAATGCTGTTAATTTTGCTTCAATGCACAGCTGTTTTTGCAAAGGACTATAAAGCATCATTTTTTCATATCAAATCGGATGGCACTACCATGAATACCCGGTCTATACAGTTTGCTATAGATTATATTAACAAAAATGGTGGCGGTAGATTGGTTTTCTATGTTGGGCGGTATTTAACGGGCTCAATTCACTTAAAGTCTAACGTTACGATTCAGTTAGAAGAAGGTGCAGTGTTGTTGGGTTCTACTAATCCGTTCGATTATGATAGAATTGGGAATAC
>JACMOW010000140.1 GCA_014377775.1 Pedobacter sp.
AGCAGGAAAAGAGTACGTTTCGCCATCTCTTTATTTTATTTCGGACAAGGCATTGTTTTTGCATCGTGGGCCAGTAGAATTCCGGATTTAAAATCGGCTTTAGAACTTTCTGATGCGGAGCTAGGAAGTGTATTGTTGGCGCTCCCAATGGGGCAGTTGCTCACCATGCCCATTTCGGGTAGGCTCACTACCAGTTTTGGAAGTAGAAGAATGCTAACCATTGCTACGCCTTTATATGCACTTGCCTTAACTATTTTGGCATTGGCCACAACAGGATGGCAATTGGCACTATTTTTATTTTTGTTGGGTGTATCGGGTAACCTCTGCAATATTGCTTTAAACACACAAGGCGTTGCTGGCGAAACGTACTACGGTAAGCCGATTATGACCTCATTTCACGGTGCCTGGAGTGTGGGGGGCTTCTCAGGAGCATTGATAGGCTTGCTAATGGTTAATTTGCACTTTTCGCCAGTAAGTCATTTTTGGATTATTGCTTTAGTGTCATGGCTTCATATTTTTATAAATTACCGCTATTTAATACCTAAACAAACGCCAAAAACGAGAGAAAAAGCAAAGCTGTTTACCAAACCTCAGGGGGTATTGGTTCAATTGGGTATTATTGGCTTTTGCAGTATGGCTACCGAAGGGGCGATGTTTGATTGGAGCGGCGTTTATTTCAAAGATATTGTGAAAGCGCCGAACTCGCTCATTATATTAGGCTATGCTTCCTTTATGATTATGATGGCTGGCGGTAGGTTTTTAGGCGATAAAGTAATTGCTCGCTTTGGTCGGAAACGCTCGCTTCAGGTGAGTGGAATAATTATCTCGAGTGGCATGTTTATTTCAGTGCTCTTTCCTTATATCGTACCCGCAACAATAGGTTTTATGCTGGTTGGTATTGGCGTTTCGGGTATTGTACCGATGGTATACAGCATCGCAGGAAGCAATACCAAAGTGGCGCCAGGTATAGCGCTGGCCATGGTGTCGGGTGTAAGCTATTTTGGATTTTTAATGGGTCCGCCATTAATCGGTTATATTTCGGCCCTGTCTAGTTTGCAGTATTCGTATGCCGTAATTGGCTGCTTCGGTTTGGTGATTACCTTAATTGTGGCTAAGATTAGTGCAATTAAGTAAAATCCCTCATCGGATGAGTAATCCGATGAGGGGATAGAATTTATTTTTTCTTGAACCAACCTTTTACCGTATTTGAGCCTCTATTGCCTAATAAATACATACAAGGCACTAAAATTAAAGTTAGAAAAGTAGCAAAAGCCAAACCAAAAATCATTGTCCAGGATAACGGACCCCAGAAGGCAACATTATCACCACCAAAATAAATATGTGGATTAAATTCTGTAAACAATAAGGTAAAGTCCATATTTAAGCCTACTGCCAATGGAATTAAACCAAGCATGGTAGCGGTTGCAGTTAACAATACAGGAGTCATACGCGTGCGCCCAGCTTCAACAACGGCTTCTTCGATAGGCATTCCTTGCTCAATTAACAAATCTGTAAACTCTACCAATAAGATCCCATTACGTACCACAATACCTGCTAGTGCAATAATTCCAATACCACTCATTACAATAGACATGGTCATTCCAAAAATAGTGATACCCAAAATTACCCCCGTAATGCTAAACAAAATCTCGCTTAGAATAATCATTGGCTTGGTAATTGAATTAAATTGAGAAACCAATATCATTAAGATCAAGCCTAATGAAATTAGCATGGCTTTTCCTAAAAACGCCATTGTTTCCATTTGCTCTTCTTGCTCACCCGCCATTTTAACAGTAACCCCATCTGACGCTTTATACGAACTAATTTCTGTCTGTATGTTGGCTACCACTTCGTTCGGATTATAAGCGGCCAAAACATTTGATGATAAGATGATGATCCTTTTCTCTTGCTTGCGTTTAATACCGCCATATGTATTTACATAATCGATATTGGCAAAAGAAGAGATTGGAACCTGACGAATCTGCCCACCCATGCCCATATCGCGGTAAGTCATTTTCATGTTTCTAAGGGCATCTAAATTATTGCGCTGATTTTCTTGAGAGCGGAGGTTAATTTCATAATCTTCATCAATATCTCTGAATTTAGAAACTTCTTTTCCAAAAATAGCAGTCCTCAAATCCATGCCAATCTGGCCAGAAGAAATACCTTCTCGGTTAGCTCTCTCTCTATCTAAATCGAATACAATTTCTGGTTTGTTGTTTTGAAAGTCTGATTTCAACTCTTCAATACCATCAATTTTCTTAGCGATAAGGTATTTTTTTAACCCTTCTGATACTTTAACCAGCGAGTCGAGATTGTCGCCCGTAATTTCGATACTAATTGGTTTCGATGTTGGTGGACCTCCTTGTTCTTTCGCAACCGTAATTTCGGCTCCAGGAATACCTTTTACTACGCTTCTAATTTTATCCAGATATGTAGAGGTTGGTGCGCCTTTTCGCTTTCCATACTCCACAAAAGCGACCGTAATTTTACCTTTGTTAGGGTATTCCCCTTGGTCTTCATCTTGTGGGTCGGTTACCCCAACAGTAACGTTAGAAATAATAGAAGATACATCTTTGTTGTCTTTCCCGCCAACTGCTGCGGTTACTTTTTTCTCTAATTTTTGAATAACTTCATTGGTATAAGCTTGATCGGTACCGATCGGTAGATTAACATATACGTATAAGAAATTTGGATCACCTTCAGGGAAGAAGACTACTTTTGGTGGTATAATTCCCATCAAAACAAAGGAGCCAACTAATAAGGCGAATGTTCCTAAAAGCACAGCCTTAGGCCATTTTATGGCACGTTGTAATAGTCTTTTGTATGAATCTTGAAAACGAGGCCATAAATTATTTTGGAATTTCTTAACGGCTCCATCTAAAAAGAAATGGTTCAATAAATACAGTAACATCATCAGCACCATAAAATTGCCTAAACCAAAAGCAAAAAGATAAGCCAGTACTGTTAATCCACCCATAATTAGCAAAGTTTTCTTTACTTTTTTATCGAATTTTGGCGTATGATTTTCGTGATCTTCGATCTCCATAAAATCTACTGCAAAAACTGGATTCATTATGTAGGCAACAATTAGCGACGCCAATAATGTTATAATTAAGGTAACGGGCAGGAAAAACATGAACTCACCAATAATGCCAGGCCAGAATAGCAAAGGAACGAATGGGGCTAAAGTGGTTAATGTGCCTGATAGAACAGGTAGAAATACTTCTCCAGCAGCCATTTTTGCGGCTTTAACAATCGGCACCTTACCATTGTTGAAAATCCGGTGCGTATTCTCTATCACCACAATCGCATCATCTACCACGATACCTAATCCCAATAAAAAGGAGAAGAGTACAATCATATTCATCGTAAAGCTAAAGCCAAATATGCCGCCCAATGCAGGCATGGTGATGAAAGCAATGAACATCGATAATGGCACAGAAAGCGCTACAAATAAGGCATTTTTTACCCCCATAAAAAACATAAGGATAATCGTTACCAATATAAAACCAATTATAATTGTATTTATTAAATCGTGTAAAGTAACACGGGTTTGGTTAGATTGATCCCCCGTAATGGTAATCTCAAGATTTTTTGGTAATGAAGTTGCCTTCATTTCTTTTATCAAAGCATTTATTTTATCAGAAGCCTCAATTAAATTTTCTCCACTACGTTTTTTAATATTTAAGGTAACTACGTTTTTTCCGTATAGGGTGGCATAGCTTCCTTGCTCTTTAAAGCTATCTTTAACTTCAGCAATATCTCTTAAATAAACAGAAGATCCTGTTGGTGTTTTGATCACAAGATTGGCAATCTCATCTACGTTGTTAAACTCTTTCTTAACGTTTAGCGTTCGGCGATAACCGTCCATTTTAACATCACCACCAGAGATGGTTAAGTTTTCATATTTAACGGCATTTTCAATATCAGTAAAAGATATTTTGGCAACGCCCATTTTGTTCAGATCAACATTAATCTGTACTTCTTGTTCCAATGCACCAACAATATCAACACCCGATATTTCTTTAAAGCTTTCTATTTTATCTTGTAATTGTTTCCCATATTTTTTTAAGCTTTTTAAGTCGAAATCTCCGGAGAGATTAACATACATAATCGGCAAATCTGAAAGATTGATATCTGTAACCGTAGGTTCATTGGGTAAGTTATTAGGTAAGTCGGTTTTTGCTTTATCTACTGCATCTTTTACTCTTTGTTTCGCTTCTCCAATATCTACATTGGTATTAAACTCTGCAGATATAATAGAAAAATTCTGATAAGAGTTTGAAGTAACTTTTTTTAATCCTTTAGTAGATTTTAATTGTTTTTCTATTTGCTTGGTTACCAGCGTTTCCATATTTGCCGGAGAAGTACCTGGGTACACCGTAGAAACAAATATTTTTGGAATTAAAACCTCAGGGAAATTCTCCTTTGGTAGTCCTTGATAGCCAAAATATCCCATGATGGTAATGATAACAGTTAATACATAAATAGCCGTTTTGTTATCAATAGCCCAACTAGAGGGACCAAATTCTTTGTTAGAGTCGTCTTTCATCTATTTTATAATATAGGTTGATTAAAATTTAATGGCATCACCATCGTTAAGGTCTTGAATACCCGCAACGATTACTTTATCGCCAGCACTTAAACCAGCTAATATTTCTACTTTACCAGCATAGGTTTTTCCAGTTTTAACGATTACTTTTTTAGCTTTTCCGTCTATTGCTGTAAATACGTAATCTCCATTTTCTGCTTTTTGAATAGCATTAATAGGAATAACCAGTGCTTTATTATTTTGATAATCAACAATTTTTAATACCGCTAACATATTAGGGCGGTATTTTTTGTTCGATGGTAAATTGATTTGTACTTCGAAACTTCTAGAAGCAGGATCAATTGTCTTAGAAGCAAAATTAATTTTAGTTTTTAAACTATCTGCAGCATCCGGAAAAATCACATTTACCTCATCACCCTGACTTACCCTGCCTGCATAAGTTTCGGCAACTTGTGCTTTAGCTTTTAAGTTACTGGTGTTAATTACCCTAATCCCCGACATGCCTGGGGCAACCGCTTGACCAACTTTTAAATCCATTGCGTCAATAGATCCGTTAATCGGAGATTTGATTTTGTACATATTAATTTGAGAGCGAACGGTCGAAATTCTACGTTCTGCTGCTTCTTTTTGGGTTTTAGCACTAATAAATTGAACTTCGGTGCCAATTTTTTGATCCCAGAGATTTTTTTGTCTGTTATATAAAGTGGTTGCTAATTCCAATTGCGTTTGTAGTTCGGCAATACTTTGGCGCGCTACCTTATCGTCTATTTGAGCCAAAGTTTGACCTTTACTTACATTTTGTCCAATTTTAACATAAACGGCTGTTACTACTCCTTGTGCTTCGGGATTAACTTGAACATTTTCTTCAGCATCAATTTTACCCTGTATTTCTAAGTAGTTTTTAAAAGTAGTTTGGGTTAATTCAAAAACGCTAACCTCTCTAACGATCGCTTTTGTACTGTCACTTTCTCCAATCTCCAACTGTAGTTTTGCAATTTTGTTATCTAATTCTATGCGCTGTTTTTTAAGGTCTGCCAATTCAGTTTTTTTATCTTTAGGCTGTGAACAGGCTGCTAAAAATGCGATGGCTGCGATGAATAATATTCTTTTCATTATAATTGATTTTGTGAGGTTTAATAATTGATGTTTCCTAGGGCCTTATCCAAATTTACTTTGTTGATAAGCATATCGTATAAAGCACTAATATAATTGTTTTGGGCTTCTTTTAATGAAGTTTCGGCAGTAGTAACTTCTATACTCGATCCTACACCTTGCTCGTATTTTATTTTGGTAACCCGCAATACTTCTTTAGCTAAATCCATGTTTCTTCGTTGATTTTCTAACGATTGCTGTCCATTTTTATACGTAGTTTGCGCTTGTTTAATGTCTAAATTAATCGTGTTTTGTAAGTTATTTAAGTCGTTTTCGGTTTTTAATACCGCTAATTTTGCGTTGCGAAGCTGATATGTTTTTTGTCCACCAGAAATAATCGGCACAGATAATCTTAACCCAACAACGGTAGTTGGGAATCGGTTATCGTAAAGTGCACTAAAACTATTGCTCTGGAAATTATTCGAGGTACTTCCGAATGCAGAGAGTGAGGGTAGAAACGTACTTTTATATCGCTTCACATCTAGGTTGTTCAATGCTTTTTGAGTTTCTAATAAAGAATACTCAATTCTTTTTCTATATGCGGTGGTATCTTTTGCTAAAACAACATTATCGTAAACTGAAACCGTACTAATTTGATCAATCAACGTTAATTCGCTTCCAATGGTCATCCCCATCTGAAATTTTAACAAATCTTTATTCAAGGCGAGCAAACGGATTACATTTTCGCGCTCGGTTATTAAATTATTGTTTAATACAGTTAAGCGATCCACATCTATTTTTTCTACAATGCCATTTTTAAACAGTTGCTCAGTATCGTTAAGTGATTTTTTTAAACGATTTAAATTGGCATCCAATAAACTAATCTGCTCGTTGCTCACCAAAACCGAATAATAGGCTTTACTAACCGCTACTGCTGTTTCGATACGGGTACGTTTGGTATTTTTAGTGGATAATTCTTTATAGGTTCGTGAGGCTTTTAATCCAACCAAATACGTTCCATCAAATACCAACTGATTAAGTTCTAAACCTAGAGAAGAATTGTACTTAACCCCAAATTGTACTGGAATTTGTGTTCCAGGAGCACCAAAAACTTCGCCTGGTAATAAACTAGTAGGTATTTTAATAAAGTCTTGAAAGCTGGCATTACCACTAAGCTGTGGTAAACCGATACCGATCGTTTGTTTTACGGTGTTTTTGGCAATCTGCTCATCTATTTGAGCATTTAAAATGCTAGATTGATGTTTTTGAGCGTAGCTGATGGCTTGATTTAAGGTAAAAGTGGCAATGGTATCTTTTTGTTGGGCTTTGGCAGGAATTGCCCAGCTTAAACAAAAAAATAGAACGTAAATGTAATGTTTCATAAATTGTTATACTTGGGTTGCTTGTTGTTTGTAATGGTTAATTTTTTCTAATCCCTTGAGGTTACAAACCCCATAAAGAAAATGCTCAGTTATTTCTGTCATTATTTGTACGAGGCTGTAGGTATTTGTGGTGTAATGGTTATGCTGACTAAAAAGTAAATCTACCTGTTCTAAACGCATTTGTGCTAAAATATCAGTTTTGATTTCGCTGCGGTAATATCCTTCGCTAATGCCACGCTCCAAATTTAATAAAATGCATTTTCCCAAATTTTTTTCTTTAAACGCTTTAAAAGATAACCATGCTTTTGGATGGTATTTTTGTAAGTCGTAAAAAAGCTTAGGATTCATGCTCGATAACAATTCGTCGATATTAGTTAATGCAAAAAATATTTCTTGAACCGCATTCTCAGCCTTTAATGAACAAAAATCCATACTACATCCTTGTTGATTCAATTTCTCCTGCATTAAAATATTAACCAGTTCATCTTTATCGCTAAAGTGCTGGTAAATGGTTTTTTTAGACATTCCTAAATGTTTAGCAATATCGTCCATGGTTACACTCTTAAAACCAAACTGGCAAAAAAGTTTATCCGCCTCCTCAACTATGTATTCTTTTACTTCCACTATTTTACATCCTTCTTTAATATTGTCCGAATTCGGATGCAAAACTATGGAAACTTTTTTCAATTCCAAAGTTTCCTGATTAATATTTTAATTTCATTTACTAAGCTATTGTTTTCAGTAGTTAGATGGAGTTCTCCATGATTAGAATACACAACACTTGGAAAATCCACTGTGCTCATGGTCCGTTCTTCATTTAAAGTCGATTCTTGTTGCTGTAATTCCATGCTACAAAAGAAGATAAATCGAAAATGTTAAAACAGACTTTTTCGGTGAAATGAGGATTTTAGTAGGTGAAACTAGATTTTCGAAGTGAGCATCTCACCTAGATGGTTAAGCGTTATTGCAATGCCTTCTACTTGCAACTTACCATTAAAACTTAGTACTTTACTGTTCGCCACTTAAGACTCAATCTGTATCTTTGTTTAAAAATCACTTTTAAATGCCAGTTTTTCAAGAAAGCATATCCTTAAAACCTTTTAATACATTTAGAATTGATTCTAAAGCCGACCGCTTTGTTGAGATTAAAAGGGAATCCGATTTAAAAGCTGTGTTTGATGGAGTTGATCGATATACCCAAGAAATTTTAGTGCTTGGCGGTGGAAGTAACATGCTTTTCACAAAAGATTTTAAAGGCTTGGTGATTAAAATTAGCATTCCTGGAATTAGTTATGTAGAAAATGGCGACGAGGTAATTGTAACTGCTGGCGCAGGTGTAGTATGGAACGATTTAGTTACTTTCTGTGTGCATCATGATTTTGCAGGATTGGAAAATCTAACGTTAATCCCAGGAACCGTAGGCGCATCGCCCATTCAAAACATAGGTGCTTATGGAGTAGAGCTTAAGGATGTATTTAGTTCATGCACTGCTTTTGAAATCGCCACTGGCGATATTAAAAAATTTACGTATTCAGACTGCAACTTCGGATACCGAGAAAGTGTATTTAAAAATAAGCTAAAAGGAAAATATATTATCACATCCGTTAATTTCACTTTAAATAAAAAAGCAACCATTCGCACCCAATATGGAGCAATTGCCGCTGAACTCGAAAGGCGAAATATAAAACAACCTAGCATTGCTGATGTTTCTATGGTAGTAGCCGCTATTCGAGTTAGTAAACTGCCAGATCCAAGTACAATTGGGAATGCAGGAAGCTTTTTTAAGAATCCAGTAATTGATAAAAAACAATTCGAAGTGCTATTCGCTAAGTTTCCTGAAGTAGTGCATTATCCAGCACCTGCTGAAAAAATTAAGTTAGCCGCAGGATGGTTAATTGAACAATGTGGTTTTAAAGGAAAAGTGGTGGGGCAAACGGGTACGTGGAAAAACCAAGCCTTGGTATTGGTTAATCATGGCTACGCAAGCGGACAGGAGGTGTATGATTTTTCAGAACAAATCATTAGGGCGGTGCATGCCAAGTTTAATGTAGCATTAAATAGGGAAGTAAACATTTTTTAGCATTAACCTTTAGCGAGCTTGAAAGCTGTTTTTTTAACTGAAAATTAATTCTTTGAATTTTTTGGTATTAAAGTTGTATGGGTTTTAGTAATTCTGTTTCCTTTTAAAATATTAAAACTAAAACTATGACACAGCTACAATTTAACCACCAATTACACGACTATTCTGGTTCTTTACAGTCATTCGCTTTAAATTTTACAAAAGATGCTGAAGATGCCAATGACTTGGTTCAAGATACAATGCTAAAAGCGGTTACGTATTATAGTAAGTTTAAAGAAGGCACTAACCTGAAAGGGTGGTTATTTACCATTATGCGTAATACGTTTATCAATAACTACAGACGTATGGTAAAAACGAACACTTTAATTACACAATCAGAAGATATTTCTTCTGCTAACTTACATTACAGCGCCAGTAGAAATGAAGTTGAAAGTAAATTTGTAATGGGCGATATTCATAAAGCATTGGCTACTTTACAGCCTGAATATTATGTGCCGTTTATTAAATATTTTGAAGGCTTCAAATACCATGAAATTGCAGACGAGTTGAAAATCCCGATAGGAACCGTAAAAACACGTATTCACGTAGCCAGAGGCATATTAAAAAAATACTTAAAAACCTATGCTAAAGATATGACAGCAACAGTTGCCTAAATAGCTTTATTTTAATCAAAATCATTACTTTTGGAATTATATTTAATTCCAAATAATGACCCATATCTTTCTGTATTTAAATTTATTCCTTTTTCTTATCCCCATTGCTCTAGCTGCTGATAAAAAAGTATTTGAAATAGAAAACATTCGTTCAATTGTAGTGCCCGCATTTATTGTGACAGTAATTTATTCAGAAACGGGTGTTTTTTTTGCCGGATTAAAGGTTTGGCAATTTAATCTAGCTTATTTAATAGACGTTACTTACAGGCAGCTTCCTTTAGAAATGTATTTATTTTACTTTACTTCCAGCTTCGCCGCTTTAGGGATTTATAATTATCTAAATGTTAAGTTCCCTAAAAATGATTTGCAGAAATACAGTTTGTCGCTAAGTAATCTATTGCTTGGCGTTATAGTGGCCATCTTATTTTTTGCCTATACAAAATGGTATACTGCCACAACTTTTACACTCTTGTTTCTATTAATATTGTATATTGAATATAAAAATCAACTTCGGTTTATGTATAAATTTTACCGTGCATTTTTAGTGTGTCTAATCCCATTTTATATTAGCTTTGGTATACTTTGTAATGTGCCTATTATCAGCTATAAAGCCTCAGAAACCATCGACGTAAATTTATTTAATATCCCTTTCGAAAACCATTTTTACATGATGGGTATGCTATTACTCGGGGTATTTTTAATAGAAGTATTTAAAAGTAGACATGCTAACCGTTTACACTAAACAACAGCTTGCCTTACGAAACGGACAAGATAAGCCCCAAATTTGGATTGCCTATAAGGGGCTAATTTACGATGTAGGTAGCAGCCGATTGTGGAAAAACGGCAAACATTACGAGCATTGGGCAGGTCAGGATTTAACCGACGAACTGCCCGATGCACCGCATACGGATGCCGTATTCGAAAAATTTGAAGTAATCGGGCGGCTTTAACTTTTACACTGCGTCTGATAAAGACGTAAATGTAAAGTCCTTAATTTTTAACGGCGGTAATAGGTAGTTTGTATCCGATTCTGCACTTACTGTTCTTTCCGATTTCCCCATTTCATCTAAGTTATTTAACATAATAATAGGGCTTTCGTTAAAACGAAAATTCTTTATGGGAAACTTGATTTCGCCATTTTCAATATAAAAAGTGCCATCCCGCGTTAGCCCTGTAAGCAATAAAGTTTGTGGATCTACTGAACGGATGTACCATAATCGTGTTACCAAAATTCCTTTTTCTGTACCTTTAATTAGCTCTTCCAACGATTTAGTTCCGCCTTGCATAATCGCGCCATCTGGACTTGGGATATCTTTAATGCCTGTTTTTTGGGCCCAATAGCGAGAAGTATATAGATTTTTGACCACTCCTTTTTCAATCCAGTTTATTTTTTGTTGAGGCCTACCATCGCTAGCCCAAACCGCAGTTGGAAGCTCAGCATTCCAAGGGTCTGAATAAATATTTACCCTCTCGTCTACCAATTGTTCGCCTAATTTTGTTTTTCCACCCGGTTTGCTCATAAAGCTCCTGCCTTCATCTGCTTGTCGGGCATCCATGTTAAAAAATAAATTTTCTAACATCACAGCTACTGCCGTTGGTTCAAGAATAACGGTGTATTTGCCGGGTTCAATAGCCTTTGCCGCAACAGAAGCCAATGCCTTTTTAGCAGCAACTGCAGTATCCGTTTTGGTATTTAATTTTTTAAAATCGTTATAACCTCTAGTTGCATACCCAGAACCCTTACCATCCTGCGTTCGCACAGTAATGTTGAAAGCTACATTTGTTGCTTTATTGTAGGCAAATAGGCCTTTACTATTCATCATTGCAGAAAAGCCCATGCGATTAGAGAGGAAGCCTGCTGCAGTTAATTTATTTTCTTTAGCCTGACTAAGGCTTGCCTGCACAGCATCAGCTCTTTCCTTGGCGCTCATTGCTGCAGTCGAATCAGAGAAGGTAGGAGAATCGGTTCCATATTGCTGCGGACCTAAGAACGACATAAATTCGGGATTTTCTGGCGCTAAGCGTGCCAACTCTTCTGATCGTCGTACTACTTTTTCTAGCGAAGCATCATCAAACTCATTAATGGTAGCAGTGCCCGATTTTTTTCCGAAAGCAGAAGTGATCACTAAGCTATTGGTGCTAATTCCGCCGCTGGTAGAAACTGAATTTCTGGCATAACGGATGTTGCCGCTATCTGAACCGGATAGATTTAATTCGCATTGTTCTGCTTTTGAGTAGCTTATGGCCTTAGTTAAAAGTGCTTTAGCTTGTTCTTTAGTTAATATTGCCATAATTTTTATCCAATTTTTCTAGCCGTGTTAATTACATTCACTTTATTAAAACGTGTGGTTGAAGATCCATGAGATACCGCACTCGATTGGCTTGGTTGCCCTTTTCCGTCGAAGAATGATCCTCCTAATCTGTAATCGCTTTGGTCGCAAATGGCCACACAAGAATTCCAAAATTCTTGGCTATTGGCTTGATAGGCCACATCCTTTAACATTCCTATAATTTTTCCTTCTTTGATTTCATAGTACAACTGGCCTCCAAATTGGAAATTATAACGCTGCTGATCAATAGAGAATGATCCATCCCCAACAATATAAATACCTTTCTCTACATTTTTAATCTGATCAGCAATGGTTAAGGGCTGCTTGCCTGGCTGTAAAGAGATGTTCGCCATTCGCTGAAATTGTACACTGCTCCAATTATCTGCATAGCAACATCCTTGAGAATGATCTAGGCCTACAATATGTGCCTGATCTCTGATGGCCTGATAATTAACTAAGATTCCTTCTTTAATTACGTCCCATTTACCACATTTCACACCTTCATCATCATATCCTACCGCACCTAATGAGCCAATTTCCGTTTTATCTGCTGTAATATTTACTTCTTTACTACCGTAATTGAATTTTTTGGATTCCCATTTATCTAAAGTTAAGAAACTAGTTCCTGCAAAATTAGCTTCATAACCCAAAACGCGATCAAGCTCGGTCGGATGTCCACAAGATTCGTGGATCGTTAACCATAAGTGTGAGGGGTCTAATACCAGGTCGTATTTACCTGGCTCCACAGATTTTGCCTTCATTTTTTCGCCAACCTGTACTGCAGCTTGTTTGGCATCTTCAATCATATCATACCTTCCTTTGTACAGCGTACCTGAAGCAGTTTGTATTTTATCTTGTGGTTTGGCATCTAAATATTCATATCCTTTGCCACTCGGTGCACTTAGGGCATTTCTAGTTTCGAATTTCCCAGTTGTTTTATCAATTTTAGTAATGAAAAAAGTTGGCCAAATGCGATGGATATCTTGATCGATATATGAGCCATCGGTAGAAGCAAAATACTTTTGCTCATTTACCATAAATAAAATAGAGTTCACATAATCGGCCCCACCTTTCATAGCAGCATCATTTACAGACAGCAATAAGTCTACTTTTTCTTTGATAGGCACTTCAAATGAATTTTTTTCAATAGGAGCCTTCCAGCTTACCTCACCATATCCTTTTTGAGGGGCTAATTGAACCGGTTCTATCAGTAAACGGGCATTTTCTTTGGCAATGGATACCGCTAGCTCCGCGGCTTTGGCAATGCTATCTCTATCCATTTTATCGGTGGCTGAAAAACCCCAACTGCCGTTTGCAATTACTCGAATGCCGATACCATACGATTCTGTATTTACAATATTTTCAACTTTGTCTTCGCGAGTAACTACAAATTGGTTAAGGTACCTGCCTACACGAACATCGGTATAGGTTGCGCCTTTTGAACGGGCGGCATTTAAGGCTACATCTGACATGATTTTTTTTGCTGCAGGATCAATGTATTCTAGCGCCCGCTCGGGAGAGATCTCGTTCCCCAAAACCGGAATAGCGGGAAGCATTGCCGCAGTAGCTCCTACTCCAGTTAAATAAATAAAATTTCTACGTTTCAAGGTAAGTTTGGTTTAAAGGTTAATTAAATGTAATAATTTCATTTCATTATTTGAAATTATCAGTCTAATCATATTAGATGAACTCATTTCTCCTCAAACAAATAACCACTGTAGGCTAAGCCTTTGGCCACACTTTTAAAGTTGTCGCCCGAATTTAGGGTAAGGTGAGGAAATTTAGTTTTAAATAGTTGCTGAATGCTAACTACCATTGACGTGCCTCCAGTTAAAAAAAGACTATCGATATTTTTTACGCTAATGTTGTGTTGTAACATAAATTCGTTAAGGTAAGCCGAAATTCGATCAATGTCTTTTTTGATAATTTGCTCATAATCTGACGAGGGAATTTCTTCTTCAATTCGGATATCCATTTTGTGGTAGCTAAACGCTGAGCTGTTAGCAGTAGACAAGGTAATTTTTGTTTTTTCGATCGCTTGAAACACCGAATAGCCTAAATTATTTTCGATAAGTGTGATCAGGTTTTTAAATTTTGGGTTATTTCCAGAGAAATAATAATATTCTTCAATGTCTTTTTTAATCCGCTGTCCGTTAAAAAAATTCATTTGTTCCCATGAGCAGATGTTAGCGAAAAGTGAATTTGGAACCGTCAATACTTTACCAGGAGTGGCTTCATAGGTAGTGTGCTTACCAAAATATGGTGTCCCTTTTTCCCACATGAAGGCAGAGTCGAGGCTGTCGCCCCCCACATAGATTCCTCCCGTGGCCATCATATCATTTTTCCGATCTAAACTTCCCACTTTTTCTGGATCTAGCACTAAATAGGTGAAATCTGTTGTGCCACCACCAAGATCGGCTACCAATACATTTTCTTTTTTTGTAAGTTTCTTTTCGTAGGCGAAGGCTGCGCCAATGGGTTCAAATTGGAAACGAACTTCTGTAAAGCCTGCGATTTCTGCAGCTTTGTTAAGCCTATTTTGCGCTAAAGTATCTTTTTGTATATTGTCGTCATCAAAAAAAACGGGTCTACCAATAACGGCTTTTCGGCAATCTTGTCCAATTAATTCGTCAGCCCTGCTTTTTAATTCTTTTAAAATGATAGCCACAAGGTCTGATGCGTTGTATCTTTTATTGTGGATGCGTGTTTCGGTAAAACTACTTCTTGATAAAATTTGCTTAATCGATTTGATAAACCTTCCCTTCATACCATCGTTCAGATAAGCAGCAATCGCTTCTTCACCTACTACATAATTTTTATCATTTAATTGATGGTAAAAATAGATGAGGGAAGGGATAATAATGGTACTGTGGATTTCTTTCGAATCTTCATCGTAAATGGCCAGTGCTGAATTGGTGGTGCCAAAGTCAATTCCGTATAAAAAACGCTTCATTAAAAAACTGGGGTAAAAACAATAAAAATGTATTGGGGCAACGAAATTATTAAAAAATAGTTTAGGAAAGAAATTGATATTTATAAATGTGTTTTTTTTGTTAATAAATTGAGCCTTATATTTACGAATGGAAAATATCAAAACAACTACTATTCAAAACGTTGTAAGAATTCTTTTGGGATTTTTTATGATTTCGGCTGCTATTGGGCATTTTACTTTACAGCGAGAGGCTTTTCAGGCGCAAGTGCCAAATTGGGTACCCATGAATAAAGATAGTGTTGTATTGCTTTCGGGGATAGTTGAAATATCTCTTGGGCTAGGCATGATATTTTGGACAGGGCAGAAGGTTAGGATTGGAGTTGCACTTGCTTTATTTTATGTGTTGATTTTTCCTGGCAACATTGCGCAGTATATAAATGGAACTGACGCATTTGGACTCAATACGGATCAGGCTCGTTTAATGAGGTTATTTTTTCAACCCATTCTTATTTTAGCGGCGTTATGGTCTACTGGAACGCTTGCTTACTTTTTCAAGAAAAACAGATTACCTTAAAGTTTAGGAAGAAAGAAAAGATATAAAACAAGGAAGCCCTGATTTTACATCGGGGCTTCTCATAACTTTATTGTGTTTAATCTTGCTTAATTTCGAAGCTACTTAAGTTTACGAATTGTTGCAGGCGATCTGCTATGGTTGCTTTATCTAATTCTAGCAATCGTTCTATGCCAAATTTCTCTACGCAGAACGATGCCAATGCAGAGCCGTAGATTAATGCATTTTTCATGTTGTTGAAGTTAACTGTGCCTACTTGTGCCAAATAACCAATAAAACCACCTGCGAAAGTATCGCCAGCACCAGTTGGATCGAATACATCTGCTAATGGCAATGCGGGCGCTGAAAAGATTTTATCTTCATGGAATAATAATGCGCCATGTTCACCTTTCTTGATGATTAAATATTTAGGCCCCATGGTTAATATTTTTTGAGCTGCTTTAACCAACGAATATTCTCCAGATAACTGACGTGCTTCAGAGTCATTGATGGTTAATACGTCAACGAGTTTAATGGTTTCTAGCAAATCGTCCATCATAATGTCCATCCAAAAATTCATCGTGTCTAAAACGATTAATTTCGGGCGATTGGTTAAGCGGTCGATAACGGTGCGTTGAATTTGAGGTGTTAAATTGCCAAGCATTAAATATTCGCAATCTTGATAACTTTCTGGGATGATCGGATCGAAATTTTCCAATACATTTAATTCGGTAGCTAAAGTATCACGGCTGTTCATGTCATTATGATATTTACCACTCCAAAAAAAAGATTTTTCGCCTTTTTTAATCTGTAAGCCCTCGGTATCGATACCATGTTGTTTAAACGTTTCAATGTCTTCTTTTTTAAAATCGTCGCCCACTACAGCCACTATTTTTGTTTTGTTATAAAAGTAAGAAGCGGCTAAACTTGCATAAGTTGCTGCGCCACCCACAATTTTATCAGTTTTTCCGAAGGGAGTTTCAATGGCGTCAAATGCCACAGTACCTATGATTATCAGGCTCATATCTATCTTGTTAAAATTATTTTAATTTTTTTCACTGCAAATATTGCATAAATAATTTAAAAGCCCTAATATTGCATTCCCAAAACGAACAAGGTATTGTGTTTATAACATCATAATGAAGGCGTTTTCGGAATAACCAGTACTCCTTCTTAGCTCAGCTGGTTAGAGCATCTGACTGTTAATCAGAGGGTCGCTGGTTCGAGCCCAGCAGAGGGAGCAGATAACCAATAGGTTAACCCCGTTCAGTCCGAACGGGGTTTTTTATTTGCACATGATTTCCG
>JACMOW010000141.1 GCA_014377775.1 Pedobacter sp.
AGCCGATAAAATGGAATTCGATGGAGAAGGGAATATTGTTAAACTTAACCCCACACACGAAGGAATAGGCTATTTGGCTAAAAATAATAATCCGCACCCAAACTTGGCTTTTAACGCAAAAATTAAAGCTTCGTCTTTTTATAGTGCTGATTTTAAACCAATTTTTGCCATTGATGATAACAATGGAACGCTGTGGAAACCAAAGAACAATACAAGTGCATCATGGTTAGAACTGGATTTAGGTAGTGTTAAACACGTGAAAAGCATCCATACACAGTTCGAATATGCAACTTGGTACTATCAATATATTATCCATTATTCTGTTGATGGTAAAATCTGGAAAACGTATGCTGATAAAACAAAAAATACCAAACACGGTAGCCCAATTATTGATTTTGGAGATGTAAAAGCACGCTACCTGAAGCTAACCATTACCGATACCGAATACCCAGGCCTTAACAAAGCTGTTTGGAATATGAAAGTTTTTGATAATGATGAATATCGCCCAAATGCCATCACAACTACAAAGAAATTAGCCGACCATCGTAGCTATACCCCACAGGGATTAATTTTAGATCTTAATACTAAATCCTTAAAAATAGGAAGTAACCTTTACGAATGGAAAAACAATGGAAAACTTAAAGGTAGTTTTTCTGCCGAACAATCACAGGCACCAGTTGTCGAAATTATTGGCGGCAAAAAAGCCCTAGTGTTCTCCGGAAAATCATCGCTTAAATCGAATTTCATAGCTCCCAGTTCTTTAAAAGGAAATAGTAGTTTTACTACGGCAATTTGGGTGTATAATCCAGTTATTACTGATGAAGAACCCATTCTATCTTGGACACAACGTGGAGGCGTAGATTTAACAAATGTGACAGTGGGTTATGGCCGCCATAAAAATTGGGGTGCAGCCGCACATTGGGGATGGGCGGATATGCCTTACAAAAAGCTTCCCGAAGCAGGCAAATGGCATCATATCGCACTTGTGTTTGATGGTACTATGGAAAAACTGTACGTAGATGGTGTTTTAGACCGCGAAGAGCGGAAAATGTTATTTGTAAACCGACTTAGCCACATTTATATCGGAACTACAAGCGATCAAAATGCCTATTTTTCGGGAGCATTAGCGGCTTTAAAGTTATATGACATTGCACTTACGGCAAATGAGATTAAAAAAATGGCAAGAGAAAATTTAGACTCAGATGCTGCATTTTATTTCGAATCTACATCGCTGGACTACGGTAAGCTTAAAAACTGGAAAAACGAAGGTTTTGCTGACGGAAATTTAATGGTAAATCATAGTTCTCCAAGTATTGAAGACATCGAAGGTAAAATTGCCATTAATCTGAGTAACAATGGAAAGCTTACTTTCGATAAAGCTCTGCCAAGTATATTATCTGGCAAACAACATTATACCATTTTAACACAGACATTTGCAACGTCGACCAAACAAGATTTAACGATCAGTTGGCCTCAGAAAAGCTTAAAAATCAAGGGCGTTGGGAAATGGCAGCATGTAGTAAGTACTTTCGACGGTCGCAATCATAAAACTTACATCAACGGTATATTAAGCTCTGAAAGTGGAATTGAAGGTATGAAAAACAGCAAAAATGATTTTTCTATCCTCAGTAATGATGGCGGGAATATCAATTCTAAAAATGCAATTTCATCCCTTATCATTTACAATTATGTGTTTAACAATGCTTCCGCATTGGCACATTACACCACTTGGCGAAGCAACAAATCAACTAAGATTGTGGTTGCCAAATTTGATCAGCAACCCGTTGCAGTGTCGCCAAATATGATTTCCATGTCGGCCTTAACCCCAAAATTACCAGGTGCGGGCATTAAATATTATTTTACATCCAGCGATGGTATTCATAACAGTGGTTGGATAAATGATAAAAAGTATACAAATTTTGGCCTAACAGCTGATCAATCTTATCGGTATACCGTTAAGGCGAGAGATAATTTTGGCAATGTAACTTCTCCAGCTAATTATGTTGATGTAAATACGAATACAAGTCAATTTAGCATTTTTAAAGATGGTTTCAGTACAAATCACGATTTCTTAAAAAATGGCACCTCAACTACTCAATGGGATGGCTTAATTGGTAACGCCGACCAGGTATCAACAGCAAATGGCATCTTAACTATAGAGTCGACCAACACTAAATGGGATCGGCCTACTCCCCTAGGTCCCTATCTTTATAAGGTGATAACAGGTAATTTTACTGTTGAAGTTACGATAGGCGATTTAAGTGGTTGGAAAGAAAGGAAAGCGAATGGAGCGGATGACACAGGTCTTATGATCCGTGCCACAGACGGAAATGGTTTGCTTCAAAACAGTGTGATGCTAGGCTGGGGGATAGGCAACATAGTTACAAATTTGGGGGCTTTTGGCCGTGTTCAAACCAATAATGGTTCGGCTTTTAATTTCTACAAGCACCTGCAAATAGAACGTAATGGAAACCAATTTTATTTAAGAGCAAGCGATGATGGTAAAAACTGGAAAGAGTTGCCAGGAAGTCCGTTATTACGTACAGATATGGATAAAAAAGCGGTGCAAGTAGGCCTATTCCATGCCACGTATGGCGAACAAAGTGGCTTTGGTGGGTTTATTAATTTTACGATTTTTTTAAAAAAACCGATCCAATCAGAAATAATTATTTTAAAATCTTTAAAAGACATTCAAAATTAATAACTTATGTTCCAACTAAATATCTCTATAGTTCGCTTATTTGCATTTATTACTACGCTTGTTGTAACAACGGAAACGATTGCCCAGACAGAAAAAATCACCAGTTTTAGAAGTGCTGATTTTGTCGCTGATTTCAATTCGAAAGGTATCAGCCGGTTTTCATCTGTTGCTGACAAATATCATGCAAATATTGTGGAGCAAAATAACATTTTTGGTGATGTAAATCTTAAATACAGGGTAGGGGATGGGGACTGGCTTGGGCTATATAAGGACTCTACTAAAGCTGAGATTACCTCTCCTGATAAAGTAGTATATACTGATTACAAAAAAGGTGTGGTGATGAAAATGGAAAGAACATTTGAGCGGGTGGGTAAAGCAATCGATTTGACAATTAAGATCCAAACAATGATGAATTTTCCAGTGACTGTAGGTGATCTTTCAATAACTCTACCCTGGACACGTCCTGTAGGGGAAGAACCGAATCACACTTTCGAGCAAACTTTTATTAAACATCAATATATCGCAGGTAATGGTTCATTTATTTATTTTACGCGCCCCTCAGGAGAACCGCCCTACCTAATTGTCATGACCAAGCCGGAAACTAAGTTAGAATACTTCGAAACAACCCCAAAGTTTAGTGCTTTCATACATTCAGGATTATCTGCAGGAAAAGAGAAAAGAGGAACATGGAGAATGCCAAATACAGTGCTTCACCTTGCTGCAGCCGGGGAAAAAGGCAGTAGTGCGGAATACGGATTCAGGTTTGAATGGGCGAACAGTTATGACGAAATGCGCAAAGTGCTTTATGATAACGGATTGTTTGATGTTAGGGTTGTTCCTGGAATGACATTGCCGCAGGGGCTTACCGCTAAATTTTCACTTCATACAAAAAACAAGATTGACTCCATTACGGCAGAATATCCTGATCAAACCAACATACGACTGATTGAAAAAAATGAATCTGGTTATTTCATCTATGAAGTAGATTTTAAGCGACTTGGCGAAAACATGCTTACAATAAATTATAATGGTAAAGAAAAATCAATACTTGAGTTTTTTTCAACAGAACCGATTGCAACACTTATTCAAAAGCGAAGCGCATTCCTGACTAAATCACAGCAGCATCGAGACTCTACCAAATGGTATAATGGATTATATTCCGTATGGGATATGAAAAATAAAGTATTAAGAGGGCCAGATAATACAGATGGTTTTGATTACTGGTGGGGTTATGTCTTAACTTGTGATGATATTGGTTTAAGTAAAGCTCCATTTATTGCTTCGAAAAATGTTTACGCACCCGATGATGATGAAATAAAATCAGTTGAATACTATATTAAGAATTTCGTTTGGGGCGGTCTTCAAAGAACCGACAAGGAACTGCCAAATCCTTATGGAATTTATGGCGTACCTAATTGGCGTGAGGCACGTGACCCGTTTTTAAGGGCGCGTTCAAGTAATAATAATATGGATAAAATGAAGATATGGAGGTCTTATGATTACCCGCACATTACGATGATGTATTATCATATGTTCCAAATTGCGGAATATTATCCTGATAAGGTCAAATACCTTGATGCAAAGGGCTATCTAGAAAGAGCCTATCAAACAGCAAAAGCTTATTTTACCTATCCATACCAAATATTATCATGGTATGACACCTATAAATGGGGCTGCTATAACGAGTTGGTTTTACTGCCACTGATTGGAGACTTGGAGAGATATGGAAGAAAAGCAGATGCTGACTGGCTTCGAAGTGAATGGGAAAAGAAAGTAAAGTATTTCGTTTATGATGATAAGTATCCATTCAGGTCTGAATATAGTATTGATCGTACCGCTTTTGAATCTAGTTATGCATTTGCGAAATACGGGACAATGCATGAGATGAAACCTGACAAAAATTTATGGTATGATGTGAACCTGAAAAAATGGTATTCTCACCCTATTGTAAAACAGCAGGATAGCCGATTGTTCATGGACCGTCAGAATTTAGCTGGACTTGCGGTAAGAGGTTGGATTAACCCAGCATATTATTCACTGGGTTCGGATGATTCTGAAGGAGGTGGACTAAGCTATATGGCAAGAATGGGTGGCTGGAGTATCCTTGATTATGGCTTGCAATTCGCCGATAAACCGTATGACTGGCTCCAATTGGGGTACGCCTCTTACCTGAGTTCATTTGCATTGATGAACACAGGAACTGCTGAGACAAATTACGGCTTCTGGTTTCCGGGAAAAGATAACGATGGTGCCACAGGCTGGGCTTTCAATGCGCAAAAACATGGCCCTATATGGTTACAGGATAGAAATACTCCCCGCGGGCCATGGAATTATGACGGTGAAGCAGATCTTGGGTTAGGAGCAATTACACGCATGGCTTCAACTATCATAACTAACGACCCTATTTTTGGATGGATAGCTTATGGAGGAGAGCTACAAGTTAACAATAATGCACTCAAAATAATTCCTGCTGATGGTGTCGGTATAAGGTTTGGAATGGTCACAAGTAGATTTAGGGTATTAGTAGAATTGAGCAGGGATAGATTTTCTACAACAACACCAGTAGTTACCGATAAAAATGGCAGTTCTATTTTATTTACGGTTACCAATGAAACAGGTAAGGTTCACAATACGAAACTAAAACTTACAGGCACTCCAGGTATTGTATATACCTTGAAAGTAAATGGTAAAAAGATAAACAATACAAAACTAAATGGAGCATCTGAAGTGATAACAGAATTCGCCATACCTTCTGGTGGAGGTAGAATAGAGCTGTTAAAAATGAATTAGTGCCATTTTTAATTCACTAAAATATTATTCTAAGGTGAGTTTGATATAACAATTTTTATCTGAATGGTGGATCAACATGAAAGGAATATGCAGGGATAAAAGTATAAATATTTATATTTTCACAATCAAAATAATGAATGATTCTAAATTTGCAAGCATGAACATTAAATCAAAATCTCTTTTTGCTAGTGTAATATTTTCTGTATTTCAGATAATGGCTGGTTGCAAAGCAAATAATAAAGCAATTAGTTTTTATGTTTTTTCAGATACACATCTTCTTAATACACAAAACCGATACGATGTAATCGATTCAATGATCACTGAGGCGAATAGTTTATATTTGAAAGACTTTCCGGACACTTTAAGTTACTTAAAAAAGCAAAAATCTAAAGGTATTCTAATTTGTGGAGACCTTACAGATGGTGCTATGCCTGATCAGTGGGGAAAATTCATACAACTTTTTGGATTGCATGGTGAAAATCATTTGAAAATGCCAGTTTATGAAAATTATGGTAACCACGATGGCGATACTTCCGGAGTGGTACGAAGTGCAATTCGGGAACGAAATAAATTTAGAAAAAACCTTGCTAATGTTTCAGAAAATGGGATGCATTACTCATGGGATTGGGGCAATTATCATTTCGTATCCCTTGGAAGTTATCCATCGGATAAATGGGACCCTACCTGCGGCTGGTGTCATTACTTTAAGAGCTCCTTTCGGGAGCCACAGGAAAGCCTAAGTTTTTTAAGAAATGATTTGAAAAAGTATACAAATAAGAACAAGAAA
>JACMOW010000142.1 GCA_014377775.1 Pedobacter sp.
AACGCAGCGCTAGCGAGGAGATATCTACACGAATTATCGAATAGTTTTCTTATTCAGGTACAGATTTAGCACTTCTTTAATTTCGTTTGGATTAAATGGCTTTAACACATGCCCATCCATACCCGACTCCTTAAATTTCTTATGCTCATCGTGTAGTGTAGAAGCTGTTAAGGCAATAATTGGCAGTTTTTTAAAGTATTCGCCTTGTAGCTCACGAATAATTTTTGTGGCGTCAAAACCATCAATTCCAGGCATTCTGATGTCCATAAACACCAAGTCGTATACATTATCTACAATTTTATTGATGGCTTCTTCTCCATTGGATGCAAAATCAATCGTTAATCCCCATTTACTTAAAAAGCGTTTGGCAATTAAAATGTTTACTTCATTATCATCTACCACCAATACGCGTTTATCGGGAAATAGGCCTTTCAAGGTAGTTGGGGCTATTTGCAAATCGCTTTCTGCAGCGGTAGAGAAATTAATATAGAATGAAAAAGTAGTTCCTTTCCCTTCGGTACTTTGCACTTTAATGTCGGAGTGGTAGAGCATTAATAGCTTTTTGGTGATGGCTAATCCTAGGCCTGTGCCCCCATATTTCCGAGCGATATCGGATTTGGCCTGGGTAAAAGTTTCAAAAATATAGGATTGCTTATCTTTTGGAATACCGATGCCGGTATCTTTAACTTCAAAATAAATTAAAGCATGGTTGGTTTCGATTGCTTTTAACTTAACATTAAGCTGTATTTTGCCGTAATCTGTAAACTTAATGGCATTACCCAATAAATTAATAAGCACTTGGTAAAGCCTTGTTTTATCGCCCAATAGCACCGTAGGGATGCGGTCGTCGTAAGCTAAAACGAGTTGATTGCCCTTTTTGGCTACATTTATTTGAAGCGAATTTACAATATCCACACTCAAAGTATGCAAATCAAAAGGGATCGATTCCAGATGAAGGTTACCGGTTTCTATTTTCGTAAAATCGAGGATATCATTAATGATGTTCAGCAAATTTTCGCTAGAGAACTTTAAGATGTTTAAATCGTTTATTTGAGAGTCTTTTGGATCGTTGTCTATCAATAAGTGGGTCATCCCGATCACCGCATTCAGCGGTGTTCTTATTTCATGGCTCATCACCGAAAGGAACATTTCTTTGGCTTGGCTTAATTGTAAAGCTTGCTCGCGCGATTCAACCATCTCCCGTTCTACCTGTTTACGCTGGGTAATGTCGTTAATTAATTCTACCTGTCGTTCTACCAATCCGTTGGTATTTAGTATTGGGGTGTTAGAAACGGATAACCAAATTTCATCGCCATTTTTTTTATACGCTAAAACTTCAATGCTATGCGGCAATTTTTGCAGGGCATTGGCTCTCGATTCGGCAATTATCTGTTTATCGATAGCTGGGCCCGATAAAACATCACCTAACATTTTACCCGAAAGCTCGCTTAGGTTATAGCCAATTATGTGTTCGAGTGCTGCATTTACCCAAGTAATTTCACCACGTTCGTTTGCGATGGTTACGCCGGTATTGGTGTTACTGGCCACCAATGAAAGTACTTGAAGCTCTTCTTCTGCTTTTTTCTTATCGGTAATATCGATAATAATCTCCACTTCACTTTCTACATTCCCCTCATCATCTAGCACCACTGTATTGTACACCGAGATCCATATTGGCGTTTTATCTTTTCGGTAGGCCAGCATGTCAACCGTAAACGATTTACTTTGCAGGGTCATTTCCCTTGCTTTTTCAATAATAGACCAATCTGTTTCTGGCCCACTAATTAAATCGCCAAGTTGTTTCCCTTTTAACTCAGCCAAGGTAAATCCAGTTATTTTTTCAAGGGCCGTATTTACCCATTCTACTTTGCTCTCTGCGTCGTTAATAACAACGCCATTATCAATTTTACTGGCTACGAATGATAGTTTGGTTAGCTCACTTTCTACTCTTTTGCTTTCGCTAATGTCTCTACCGTAGCCGTACCAGCGTTCGCCTTTGGCCACCATTCCCCATCCGATCCATTTTATCTGATTGGTTTTGCTTATCAATCTAAAATCAATCGCAAATTGCTTTTGCTTGTTTTTTAATCCATGCTCTAAGGTAGTTAGTGTTCTTTTAAGGTCTTCATGGTAGCAATACGACCACATGTTTTTACCTATCGATTCCGCTACGCTGTATTCGAGCAAGGTAGTTACTGCATCGTTTATGAACAGGACATCTCCTTTTCGATCTAAAATACAGTGAATTTCGGGCGAAGCGGTAAAAATATCAACAAATTCGTCATATCGTTTCGTTTGTGCCTCGAGCTGTGTGTTTTTTCGTTTTAGTGCCAACTGTGCTACTACTTGCAGGGCTAAGGTTTCTATTGCTTCCACCTGGTGCTGATCCAA
>JACMOW010000143.1 GCA_014377775.1 Pedobacter sp.
CTTCAACAGCACCTGCTTTAAAATCAGGGAAAAAATATGCTTGGGCGGTAGGTTCAGCCCCACCTTCCATGTTTCAAATGGCTAGCTGTGATGTAAATTTATCTTTAAAATTAAGATCAGTAGAATGCTTACCAGATGTGGATAGAAATAAACGATATAAGATAAATTTTTCGTCTACTTATATTAGTAGTACCTATAATTTAACCTATACACAAGCTGGGAGCGGTTTAACTGCTTATCATCCTTCTTATTCGCCTAATTATAGTATAACTAATATTTCTCCAGCCTTACTACCTCAAAATAGTGGTGCAAGTACCACGGTAAATTACTCACTTGAAGTAAGTGTACCTATAGGTCAAACTGCAATTAAAGTGGGTTTGCAGGGCGATGATAAAGATCCCGGACCAATTACTTGTAAACCAGGTGCGGAGCTCGATGTAAATTTGCCAGTTTGTACAGTGCCAACATGCGATTGTGGTAAGTGGGGCAGTTTAGGTGTCAGAGCTATTGTTGCAACAGCTACTAATGCAGCCATACCTTATCGTTCTTATAAATGTGAAGATAGAATATCTTGGAAATGTAATGCGGTTTTAAGTTTTAGTACAACCTACACTTGCCTTAATACAAGTGTAGATTGTGCAGCAAAAACGAGTTGGGAGATTAAAAAGGATGGTGTTGTTATTAAAACAGGAAGTGGTATCAACGCTGCTTCAGATATATTTATGCCGACCAGCAATGGCATTTACACCCTTACACTTAATGCCAATTGTGACGGCAAGGAATGTTTGCCGTGTACCTTTACCATTGTTGTAGAAGACTGCAAACCAATTATTGATTGTGATTGTGGTAAATGGGGTCCGTTAGTTTACGAAGGCAATAAATACGAATGTGGCAGCAGAATAAAAGGTTCTTGCAAAAAACCATTTCAGTTTACTAGTAGTTATCAATGTAAAACATTAGATAAAGAGTGTGTTGCAAACACAACATGGGAAGTTAGAAAGGGAGATTTACTTATTAAATCGGGGACAGGAACCAATACCTTAAGCGATGGCCTTAGTTTAGTGGCAAACGGCATTTACACCTTAACGCTGAATGCCAATTGTGGCGATAAGAAATGTCAGCCATGTGTCTATACTATTGTGGTTGACGACTGTATAAACACCCAAGTATGCGACTGTGGTACATGGGGTTTATTAAATATCAAACCTGTTCATGTTTCTTCTTCCACTAGTGTTGTGCCTCTTCGTTTAAATGGTTTAGTATGTGGAACCAAATTAGATTGGAAATGTAATCAGGTATTAAGTTTTAGCAATATCTACAAGTGCAGTACAACTGATGCAAATTGTGTATTAAAAACAAGTTGGGAGATAAAAAAAGATGATGTGCTAATCAAAACTGGAAATGGTCTCAATAATGTTGCCGATACCTTTAAGCCTACCGAAAACGGAACATACACTTTAACACTAAATGCAAATTGCGGTGGTAAAGATTGTCTGCCTTGCATTTATAACTTTGTTGTTAAGGATTGCAAGCCAGCAGATCCATGTGAAACTAAAACTTGGTCGGCTCTTGGTACAGGAATGAATGGTGTGGTATATGCCCTTATAGAAATGGGCGGAAATCTTTATGCCGGTGGAGACTTCACTACTGCTGGCGGGGTAACCGTAAATAACATTGCAAAATGGGATGGTACAAGCTGGGCACCTTTACAAACAGGAACGAATCGTATTGTAAGAGCTCTTGCCGTAATTGGAGGCAATCTGTATGCTGCTGGAGATTTCACAACAGCAAGTGGTATAGCGGTAAATCGTATAGCCAAATGGAATGGCACAAGCTGGTCGACTCTTGGAAGTGGAGTCTCTGGGCCTGTATTTGCGCTTTCAGTAATGGGAGGTGATCTATTTGCTTCTGGTCAGTTCAATATAGCTGGAGGTGTAGGCGCAAACAACATTGCGAAATGGAACGGTACAAGTTGGTTGGCACTTGGTAGTGGGATATCAGGTACCGTATCGGCTCTCGCTGTGATGGGTAGTAATCTTTTTGCAGCTGGTTGGTTCAGTTCTGCTGGAGGGGTGAGCGTAAACAATATTGCAAAATGGAATGGAACAAGTTGGTCGGTACTCGGAAGTGGAACAAATAATTATTTATATAGCCTTGTTGTATTTGGGACAGATCTTTACGCAGGGGGTACATTTTATATGGCTGGAGGCACAAACACATCTAACATTGCTAAATGGAATGGTACAAATTGGTCTGCACTTGGTAGTGGGGTTAACAGCATCGTTACTGCTTTGGCAAGTTCAGGGAACGACCTCTACGTGGGTGGAGATTTTTCAACAGCTGGAAGTTTAAACGTAAATAGAATGGGTAAGTGGAACGGCTCTAGCTGGGCGCTTATTGGAAATGGTGTAAATAGCGATTATGTTAGATCTTTTGCGTGGATTGGAACGGATCTTTATGTAGGTGGTGGATTTACTGCGGCTGGTGGAATAAGTGCAAATCGCATTGTTAAATATGGTTGTAATATACCACCAATAGTTGGTACCGAAACCGCATGCAATTGTGTTGAAAAGCCTTGGGATGTTGTTCAAAAAATAGTTTACAACGATGGCAGTAAAACTGTAGGGCAAGAAATAAAATGTTTAGAGAAAGTTGATAGGAAGATTAAAACAGGAAGTAAAATTACCTACTACGCCCCAGCTTATAGTTGCAATAAACAGGATTGTAAAGCAACTTATAGTTGGAAAATCGTAGAATTATCAAAAGGAACAGTTTATAGTAGCGGTACTACAACAAGTTTCCCAATTGATATTACGGCGCCTACTGTAGGAGGCGATTATAAATTTGAGGTAACCCCATCTTGCGGCTCAACAACGTGTAAACCCTGTGGCTTTACCTTTATGGCAGCACCCTGCTTTAAAATTGGAGATAAATATGAAGGAGGTATTATTTTTTATATAGATGAAAGCTGTGAACACGGTCTTATTGCAGCAACGGATGATCAAAGTCCGGCAAAAGCACTTTTTAATACAAATTGGACATTTTCTAATGGTGCATCCATGACAAGTACAGATGTAGGCACAGGCAATGGTAATACATCTGTTGTTTATAATGTGGACTTATTGGGTTTATATCCATTTATTTGGACATTTTCAATCTATAGTGCTCCGCAGGTTTGTCGTGATTTAGTTTTGAATGGATATAGCGATTGGTATCTGCCTTCCAAAGACGAGTTAAATCTAATGTACCAACAACGAAATGTAATCGGCAGCTTCTCAACAGGCGAATATTGGAGTTCATCTTTTTATTGGCTTACATTGTCTGATAATCCTTACCGATTTGGCTGGTTTCAAAAATTCGATAATGGAAATCAAGGTCATGTAGATTTTCATTTAGCTAAACGAGTTAGAGCAATAAGATCATTTTAATTTTAAAATAGAATATAAGAAATTATTATAATGAAGAAAACGCTCTCATTATTATTATTAACGTTTCCTTTTCAAGCTATTACTCAAAGTAATAGCTTGAAATCGCCACAAAATTTAATTCCCACACAAGGTGCACAGTACACTCAGGCTGCTTTAACAACAAAGTTAATTTTTAAATGGAAACCAGAAGCACCATCACAAGAAGCACCCACTAAATATCGATTAAGAATTTGGCAGTTAATGGTGGGGCAAAGCATTACGCAAGCCATGAAGGTTAATCAACCCTTAATTACTAAAGATGTAAAATTTGCTAGCCAAACGATAATTTTTGGTCTTATTTCGGGACCATATATAATGCCTTATATTTATAGGTTTGTGTGGACGGTCCAAGCATTGAATATATATGGTGCCATCGGTCCTAATAATGGAACAAGTAAACCTACCACTTTCTCAACTAGCCAATTTTAGATTTTCATTGGGCTACCTAGGTTAGGATAATGCGAACTTTTTAATTTTAAAACTTTACCGTTTAAGTAGTAAAATGCCATACTCACACAGCTTAATGTAGCATATACTAAATATACATTGCTAAGATGTTATTATATTGGTAATTTAAATTATTCTCACCTATTAAGAAGTTATTATAATGAAGAAAACGCTCACCTTCTTATTATTGGTACTTGCTTTTCAAGCTTTTGGGCAAAACAATGTTGTAACCAATATAACTATTTCATTAACTACCAATCCTGATGCAAATACTGCAAATTGGACTACTGGAACTTCCTTATTAACCATAAGTGCCAATGCAAAAATGGAAAATGGGAGAGTAACAACAGACGCCGAAGGAGCAAGGATACTGGTCTTTGTGCGGAAAAATGGAATACGAATTTGCGGTACTTTTAATACTGGTACTGCACCGGCAGCCGGATTTACTACCGCTACCAAGGTATGGAGTGGAAACCAAGCTATCTCTTTAATAGGGCAAACTTGCACACTTCAGCCTGGAAGTTATGAACTTGTGGTGCAGTTTTTTGGTAATAAGAATGGATCTAGCATTGCGGTAAGCGACGAAAAAACAAAAGCGTTTACTATACTTAATGTTGAACAATTATTACAATCACCCCAAAATTTAAGTCCCACACAAGCAAGTGAGTTTACACAAACAGCTTTAGCAGCTCCCATGATTTTTAAATGGACACCTTTAACGCCAGCGCAAAATTCTCCGATTAAATATAAGCTAAAACTCTGGCAATTAATGGTGGGGCAAAGCAATTCACAAGCCATGGCAGCTAATCTACCTTTAGTTACAAAAGATGTAACAGCCGCAACGCAAACCGTAATTCCGAGCATTGTTTCGGGGCCTTGTATGGCGCCTTATCGATGTGAGTTTATTTGGATGGTACAGGCAATAGGCGAAGACGGAAATCCGATTGGGCCTAATAACGGAAAAAGCCTACCCACCACATTTCAACTAGCTCCGTCGCAAACCGCATCTAATGCAGTTGGTTGTAGCACAACTGCCACAAAGAATTTTGTTACTGGTGATGAAATTGGTCTTTCAGATAATTTTAAAATGCAGCTTACCGAAAACCCTACAGGTAGCAATATGGCCTTAACGGGAAAGGGTACAGTGTATGTAAAATGGCTAGGACTGCTAAAGGTTCAGTTTAAGAATATTAAAATTAATGGCAGTAACAAGTTATGTGAAGGGGAGATTTATACAGAAACAGATCCCGGACAAGCTTATCCTACACAATGGGCTATAAATGCAATGAGTAATATGAATCCCGGGGCTTGGACTTTAAATAAAGTACATGCGGTAGGGGCATGGATACAAGGGAATAAATTGACAAAACCTTTAGTAAAAGCTACAGATCAACTTAACACTACTTTAACTCCTGTTCCTTTGAGCATGCCAATTGGTTATTTTAAAGATGCCGACGAAAATACTGCACTAGGCTTTACAGAGATGATTTTTAAGCCAGATCATGCAGAATTTGAAGTAATCGCCTCATTAAATACAGAGAAAATTTTTAAAGATGTAAGTTCATTTAGTCAAACTGATGCTATAGCCTTACAAGGCAGCGGAATTTATTTTACACCTGCAGGTTTAAGCGGTACTGCAGGATCAATTAAGTTAGTTGAACCCTTAACAGTTACGTATTCTAATAATGGAACAGAAAATTTAAAGCTCACATTTAATAAAGAAGCCAATGGCCATATTGGTAATGGAATTGTTTTTAGCGCTGTTTCTGATCAGTTTTGGAAGTACAATTTAGATGTAAATGTACAATTGCCAAAAGAGTGGTTAGTTCCTGTAGATCCAATTAAAACAAATGTGGACCTGAATTTTCAGTCGGAAATTACCGAATGGAACGATTTTATCTTGCAGGGAAATTTACCAGCTTGTGTAATCCCTAACTCCAACGGACTAGGTATACAAGCTGGTTCGATTACTTATGATCATTCGAATATTAGCAATGCGGCTAATATGGTATTTCCTGCAGGTTATACTGGTAATACAAATGCGATGTTTGCGGGTTTCTATTTAAAGAGCTTTAAACTTACATTGCCAGATCAGTTAAGAACTTATGCAGATACTACTAAGAAAATAGAAGTAATTGCCGAAAATTTAATTATCGATAAAGATGGTATTACAGGCAAAATTTTAGCAAATAATGTGCTTAATTATCCAACTGCAAATGTGGGTAATTTAGGTGCAAGTATTGATGAAGTTAAAGTAGTACTTAATAGCAGTACGCTAACGGAGGCTAAAATGCAAGGAAAAATAACCTTACCTTTAAGTAGTGCCGATAATGCCAACAACGCCATTAATTATTCTGCTTTATTTACACCATCGGGGCCAGGTACTGGCAATACCCAAGTTTCGTCAATCGTATTTTCGCTAAGTCCAAATCAAGATATTACATCTAAATTTTTGGGCGATGGAAAAATACAAATAGATCAAACTTCATCTTTAAGCCTTATCCTATCAAAATCTACCACAAATAAACGTGCCATTTACCTAGATATCGATTTAAATGGGAAATTATATTATCCAGCAGGAAATATTATTGATGTAGGAAGCCCAGTTCCGCTTGATTTAGACTTATCATGCAATTTTGAACATCTTGGTTTACATTATGCAAAAAGTACCGAGGAGACTTTCACGCTTCAAGTTGGGCATTGGTCATTTGCAAGTCCCCAGAAAAAATTATCAGGCTTTGCCTTTACCATTACCGATGTAAAAGCAAAGATAGAACCCATTGGTGCAGGTGCCGAAAAGCAATATCTGTTTAAAGGGGGCGTAGAATTTGTAGCTAAGATTAATATTGGTAGTGAAAGTTCGCCAGTGCAGATTAGCGGAGATACCAAAATCGCCTTAACTGGAGCTATAGAATCAGCAAAATACACGGCTCCATCTACAACTGCCACTGGAAATGCACAAGTTTTAAATGTTGCTAAAGCACAATCGGCTACATTGGCGGTTGCGGGCACTACAAATGTAGGAGTAATGACAACTGCAGTAAAGCAAGATTTTGGTTTTCTTACGCAGTTAAAACCAAAGTATCTTGGGGTTAGAGTAGAAAGCATCCATGTTAACGCTACTATGCCTGCATTAACCATTAAGGGAAGTGTAGAATTTTATAAAAAGGATCCAGTATATGGTAATGGATTTAAAGGCGAATTACAGGCGAAGTTTACCACGTTAGATATGGTTATACAGGCTGGTGCAATTTTTGGAAACACTAAATACATACCAAATAATGTGGGCGCTGGGTTCAAATATTGGAAGGTTGAAGCACAGGTTAATTTGCCGCCACCTGGAATTGTATTTTTAACGGGCTTGGCTTTTAGAGGCTTTGGAGCAGGAGTGTATAGCCGTATGAACATGACGCCGCCTGCTAATTTTAATCCAACAACAGCTGCTGCAAGTACTTTTGGTGGCGCCGTATTTACCCCAGATGCTACTGTGAAGATGGGCTTTAAAGTAAAAGCGATTATTGCTACCACCCCGAAAGAAGAGACCTTTAATGGAAGTGTAGCCTTGGCAGCTGAGTTTAACACATCGGGTGGAATGAATAAGATTGAGATCGATGGTTTGTTTAATCTAGGGGCAAAAATTGGTGAAGAAGCAAAAGCATTTGCCAATGGTTCATTAAATATTATGTACGACTTCCCGCTTAAATATTTTAGTACTAACCTTCAGGTAAATATTAATAAGGATCCTATTTCCACGCCATCTGGGCCAATAAATGCAAGTTTTTTTATTGATGGAAAGAAAAACGAATGGGCATTTACATGTGGCTACCCATCGGAAAATACTTCAACTTTAAATACTGTCCGTTTATTTAATCTAGTGAATGTTAGTCAATACCTTATGTTTGGTAATAAAATAGTAGCACCAACTGGTTTTTTGCCAAATACGGTTCAACAATTTGCAGCTTTGGGAAAACAATTGCCTGGCTTTCAACAAAGCGCTACCAGTAACGAATCTAAATCTGCCAAAGGCTTTGCTTTCGGAATTGCTGTATCTACAACTGGGGAGGATAAAAGAGAAATTGTAAGTGGAAAAACTTGGAAGGCAGGCATTAAGGCAGATTTTGCGATAGGAGGTGAAATAAATGCATCACTTTTGCAATATCAAAACTGCCAAGGTTTTGGTGACGGCTGGCGTATTAAAGCAGGTATAGCTCTTTATGCTCGATTAACAGGGAAGGGTTATTACGATGGGGCGGTGCTTGATAAAGAAATAAACCTGATATCTCTTGGATTTGGCACTTTTGTTGCAGAAGCTGAATTCCCAAATCCATTTTATGCCGAGGGTGGTGTAGTGGGGACAGTAGAGTTTCTCGACCTGCTTTCTTTTGACTTCAGCGCTAGCTTTAGAATCGGCAACCCGTGTGCAGGAGCTGCCATAATAACACCCGATGTAGTTTATGAACAAGAAAATGCGCAGGAAGAGCTTAACTATACGCTCATTAATAGCATCGTTGCACCAGCTGGAACCACTGGGGTATCCCGCATTCCAATTTTTAGTGTGCTGGAAAATTATCCAGACAATCAAGAATTTGCAATCGAAGAGCAGCAATCTAGTGGACAAATTAACGTCCGTACTTTTAGAGCAGTTTATACGCCAAACCTTATCAGAGATTCAATAAATAGCGCTGCTAGTGGACCTATATCGGTGAGTAACACACTTTCTGGAGCCAAAAAAATATCGAGTTCTACTAGTACACAAACCACGCTTGGTAATCAGACAACAGCAGCTAACAATTCCATAACTGCTAAAAAAATTAATCTGTCTGCAGTTACAGCAGATCCAAATGTAGTTTCGCTTACCGCGGGACCATATGATGCTATCGGTGCTAAAACCTATCGTTTAACAAAAAATGGGATACAAGTTAAGCCCTTAATGGCTAATACAAGTTATAAATTCACAATTACAGGCCGATTAGAAGAAAAAGTGAACAATACGTGGCAAGCGGTAAAAAACCCACTTAACCAACTGCCTATCATTCGTAAAAAGCATATTTATTTTAAAACGAATTCGGAAACTGTTTCTACTGGTCTTAATCCTGTAAAACAATCACTTGCTCCTAAATTAAGCTTATGAGATTCTATATTTTTTATTTTATATTGTTTATCAGCTGCTTTCTTTATGCAGAGAAAGCACAAAGCCAACTTAATCCAGCATTAGCCATTGATGCTCGCGGCTATGCTGATCGAATCGTTTTACGATACGCTCCATCAACGCCTATTCTTTTTAATGAAGCCAATAGAAATGGTTATCATATAGAAAGAGCCGATTATGTAAAAGGGATACCTAATGATAAATTGATATACAAACCGATAAATGGCTCTCCATTTAAGCGATTGCCGAATAAAGAATGGGAAAAGGCAATACTTTTTGAACGTACAAAAGATACAGTTTCTGCAAATCTCGCCACCTTGGCTATGGCCTACTCGGATCCAGATGCCATTGCTGGGGGCGATGTGCTAAAAGAGGGGCTAAAGTCGCTAAAAGACCAGAAAAGTAATGCCGATATGAAGTTTGGTTACTCGCTAATTGCAGCTAACCGGAGCATAATAGCGGCAGAGGCATTAGGAGTAAGAGCTATTGATACCGATGTTAAAACTGGTAAAACCTACGTGTATAAGGTAAGCATCAATCAAACTAATAGCGCAGCCTATATTAACGTTACTTCTGGCAGTTTTAATGCAAATAGTTTGCGAAATGATAAACTTGTTAAATTAACAGAACTTGATAAGAGTGTTAGTTTCAGCTTTCCAGAAAACCGTGCTTACTATTCTTTCTATGTGGAGCGTTCTGATGATGGAGGAAATAGCTACCACCGTATCACGAAAACGCCAGAGTTAAATTTAAAACCAATTGGATTTAAAGGGAAATTAGATTTTGCCTATGGTGATAGTGCACTAGTTAATTATAAAAAGTACTACTATAGGATAATGGTGGCAACCTATTATGCGGATGAATTGCTCTTAGCGCAATTTGTGGCGACGCCCCGCGATAAAACACCACCCCCAGCACCGTTTTTAAAAACGGCCATCCATATTAAACCTACCCAAGTAGAGTTAAAATGGGAAATCAAACAAAACGGTAATGAAGATTTAAAGGGGTTTTCAGTTAAAAGAGGAACAAAACGAGATGGCACGTTTACGCTCATTTCTAAAACTATGCTTTCGAAAACCACTACTGGCTACATAGACGAAACATTTAATCAATATGGGTCTAATTATTATATTGTAGAGGCAATAGATACAGCCGGAAATAATAGTTCTTCTTTCCCAGCCTATGTAACACTTATTGATAGTATTCCACCGGCAATACCGATAATCTCATCAGCAAAAATAGATTCATTGGGTAAGATTATCATTAAGATAAAACCGAATGCCGAAAAAGATTTTATGGGCTATCAATTGCAAAAAGCGAATGCAAAAGAACATGAATTTTCTGTTGTGGAAGAAACGTTTAAAGACAGTTTAGGTGCAACAACGTTTACAATTAAAGATTCAACCACTTTAAATACCTTAACTAAAAAGATATATTACAAAGTAATCGCATTCGATACGCACTTTAACCAATCTGCCCCTTCGGCCATTATTGAACTAAAAAAGCGAGATACTATTCCACCTGTAAGTCCACTCATTAAAGATTTTATGATCAATGATACTTCGGTAGTCATCGTTT
This sequence comes from Pedobacter sp., assembly GCA_014377775.1. Classification (GTDB taxonomy): domain Bacteria; phylum Bacteroidota; class Bacteroidia; order Sphingobacteriales; family Sphingobacteriaceae; genus Pedobacter. The sequence goes on from JACMOW010000143.1 coordinate 10,642, forward strand.
TTGCCAATTCATCAAGTGAGGATGCTGTTTTAAATTATGTGCTAAGAAGAGAAACTGGCAAGGTGAAGTTCGATACCGTGTTTGTAAACAAAAACACCTCCGTTATTAAGTTTACCGATGTTAAAATTATTGGAGGTAAACAATATGAATATGCTATGATAGCTAAAGATGATGGGGGATTAAACTCCAAAATTTCGAGGAGCATTCAGTTAAAAACATTGCTCAATAACCGAATACCAACTCCCGAAGTCTTCGGTAGCTATAATCAGAATAACAAGAAAATAGATCTTTCTTTTAAAGTTGACGAAAAGCTTAAGAATCGAAAATTAACAATAGAACTATTCAAAAGATCAGATCAGAAATCAGCTTGGAAAATATACAAAACAATCCCTTATATAAAGGATCAACATATGTTAGAAAATTCTACAACTAACCAAAATTCTTATTTCTATATGATAAGACTTGTAGACGAAAAAAAGAACAGCTCAAATTTTAGTAATGAACTAGCAATAAAGTTATAACCATGAAATATATACTACGCATATTGGTATTTTCAATTTTGTTAACTCCATTTAAAGGTAGCGCGCAAGACAAAAAAAAATTAATAAAATTTGGGGGCGATATGGGTGTATGGTACGAGGGCTACGGATTAGATAAAGATCCAAATTCTTCCTTGCCTAATTTTTACCCTGCACGCAAGCCATGGAACTTATTAAGGTATTCCTTTAATCCAAACCTAACCGTGGGTAAATGGAATATTCCGTTCAACTTTAATTTTACCGCCATGCAAAATAACTTTACTACTTCCCCAACAGGAAAAAAGCAAAGTATTTGGCAATATTTAACGAACCCCGTGAATAACTTTGGCATTAGCCCTAAAATCGGCACTACTGAGCTATTACTAGGCACGCAGAACCTTCAATACAGCGATTTAAGTACGGGCGATTTAGGGATTTTTGGTTATGGCGTAAATTTAGCACCTGGCAAGTTTAGAATTAAATTGTTTAATGGGGTTTCACAACGGCCTGTTGATTATTTAACAGCCGTTCAATTTCCTCCCAATGGGATAACTGGTGCCTACCAACGTAACCAATGGATGGCACAATTAGGCATGGAGAAAGAAGAAAAATATTTTGCGGGATTTAATTTTGTAAAATCATCAGATCATCGAAACTCGGTTAACACTGCTCCCTTGCCGCCAATTGAACCTCAAGAAAATATGGTCGTTAGCTTTTTAGCAAAGGTAAACACATCCGATGGATGGAAATATCACATTGAACTCGGACAAAGTTTTTTTACACGGAATTTAAACACCGCCTTATCTACAACCATTGTTCCCGATTTTAAACCATTTGTTAAAGCGCATACATCTTCGAATAAAGATAATGCAGTAATGTTGGGGGTTGCTAAAAAAGGATCAGATTGGGAAATAGGAGCTAAGTTTAATTATTATGGGGCGGGATATTATACAGCTGGCTACCCTTTTATGCAAAATGACAAATCAGAATACCTAGTTAATACTCGTTTTAATGCTTTTAAAAAGAAAATGAACATTGTGGCTAGCTTAGGACAACGTTTTGGGAATTTAAGCAAAATTGCAGGACCGAGCGTAACCAAGCAAATTATTGCGAATGTTAATGTTTTCACGCAATTTAGTGATCATTTTACCCTTACTACCAGCTTTAATAATTATGGATTTAACGCATCTAGCATTTCTGGTTATAAAAGTGTAAGCAATGAACTTACCGTTAATCCATCTTATACCTGGACTACCCCTAAAATTAACCATTTATTAAGTGGCACCTATACCTTTAGCAAGTACGACGAAACGATATTATTACCTCCTTTAACCACTACACACAACAATACTAAAACTGCGCTAATTTTATACGTGCCTACCTTTTTAGAGAAAAAAATCAGTCCAGATTTTAGCTTAATGTGGTTTAACAACAAAGCAACACCTATTGAGCTTACTTTATTAAGTGCAACCGCTGGAATGAATTGGAAACCTAAAGAAAAGATAAATATAAAAGGACAATTACAATATAGTTTAAGTACCATTAAACCTTATACAGCTAATAAAAATTTATTGGCAACCACTGGCTTTGACTGGGAGCTTTACAAAAAACTAACTTGGCAATTTTCTTTTACCGCAAATATTTACCACTATGGTACAGAATTACCAGGAAGCTCGTTAAGCCCTCCAATTACAGGTTTTCCTAACTATTTTGAAACAACGGTTAGAACAGGTTTACAGTATAGATTTTAAGATGATGAATATGAAACCATATATAATGATGTTAATGGGGTTAGTTTTAGCCATACAATCGGTAACAGCTCAAATTACCATCAATCTTGCGCTAAGCAATAGACCCCAACCTTGGTTAAGCGATTGGGCAAATCCTGTTAACGGACAGTTAATTATTTCTTATATGCCGCAAGTTGTTGGCGATCCGAATGTAAAACTCAGAACTACTTTATTTGATGAGAGTGGTGCTATTATTGGTAGTTCAAATACCAGCTCAGCAAGGGTATATCGGTTAAAAGATGGCGTAAACCTATTTAGCGCAGCGGATGCGATACAATTACAAAATCTTAAATTGTTAGGTAAAGCCCAAGCACTGCTACAACGCACAGGCAGATTAAGTGCTGGTCTTTATCAATTAACAGTTGAAGCACTCAACACCGCAGGTGATGTAGTACGCGCAAGACAAACCAAATCGTTTACCATAACGGCCTACCAATTACCCTTTTTAACCAGCCCTGCCAACGAAGCAAATTTAGATGCCCATATTGCTCAAAGCACTATTATATTTCGTTGGACAAGTTTAGTGCCTAGCAGCACTGAACTTCCAATTTATAGGGTTCAAGTATTTGAAATTTTGCCAAATCAAACTCCAATGCAAGCTTTTAGAGGAAATAGGCCTTTACTAGATGAACAGGCCACAAGAGGCACTACACAATATATTTGGCGTCCTAACTTGGCCATGTTAGATAGTACTGCAAACAAGAAATTTATATGGACCGTTCAAACAATTGATCGTGAAGGTAAACCGATACAAGGTTTGGATGCAACAGCACAAGGTAGAAGTACGCCAGCTGTTTTTACAATTATTAGAAATGAGGCAGTTAAACGCCCTGAGCTTAACTAATTAAATCAAAATGAAGAAAATTACAGTAATCTTTTGTTTGTGCTTCTCAATTTTAAAAATCGAGGCTCAAGTTACTCAGGTTGTTAAACCAACTTCTTTAGCTTTTCATATATTTTATAATGACTTTAAAACCGCACAACAAATTAAAGCAAGTTCGCTTAGCGATGTGC
>JACMOW010000144.1 GCA_014377775.1 Pedobacter sp.
ACAAAATCCAACCCTGGCTTATATTAAATGGGATGCAAATAGAACGGTAACCAATGCATTTTCTCCGTATTTAAAATTTAATCAGTCCCACTTATACATTGCCTATACGCAGGGCTTTTATGCGGTATTGGAGCGAATAAGAGCTAAATACCCTACCGTTCCTATTATGTTATGCTCTGGGGGCGGTGGAAGAGTAGATTATGGCGCCTTAAAATATTTCACCGAATTTTGGCCAAGCGATAATACCGATGGTTTAGAACGGGTTTATATCCAATGGGGCTATTCTTATTTTTTCCCGGCCAATACCATTGCTGCACATGTAACCAGTTGGGGTAAGCAATCGCTTAAGTTTCGCACGGATGTTGCGATGATGGATAAATTGGGCTACGACATTAACGTTGGTGAGTTTACTAAAGACGAATTGTTGTTTAGTAAGCAAGCAGTGGCAAACTATAAAATCTTTAATCCCGTTGTTAGTTTGGGAGAAATGTACCGCTTAGTCTCGCCTTACGAAGGCAACCGAGCGGTGGTGATGTATGTAGACGTGGAAAAAACGAAGTCTATTTTATTTGCCTATCTATTAGATTCGCGTTATCGGGAAGTGTTTATGCCGATAAAATTACAGGGATTAGATCCTTTAAAAAAATATAAGATTGGAGAGCTTAATTTAATGCCGAATGTTAAATCGGCCTTGGCGGCTAACGATAAAGTGTATACAGGCGAATACCTGATGAAAATTGGCATTGAAACTAATAAAACTAACCCAGAAGCTTTAACCAGTGTAGTGCTGGAAATCAATGCAGTAAATTAGTCTAACTAACCAACCAAAAAACGAATAAATTAGCCCACCAAATATGAAACTTTTCCCACCTCCGGCAGCACATAAACCTTTGTTGCCTAAAGAGAAAATCGAATCGATATATAGTAAAGAACGAATTAAAGTTTTTATAGGGATATTTTTAGGCTATGCAGCTTATTATTTTGTGCGAAAAAATTTCTCTTTCGCCATACCGGAACTACAAAAACTAGGATTTAGTAAAGGAGAGCTAGGTTTGGCGGCGTCTGCACTTTCCATAGCTTATGGATTTAGTAAATTTTTAATGGGCAATATTTCTGATCGAAGCAATGCCCGATATTTCTTGTCCATCGGTTTAGTATTATCTGCTTTTACCATGATTTTTATGGGATTAGTTCCATTTGCCACGTCGTCTATAGCGGTTATGTTTGTCCTGTTGTTTATCAATGGATGGTTTCAGGGCATGGGTTGGCCGGCATGTGGACGAGTGGTGGCGCATTGGTACTCTGTTAGGGAGCGGGGCACAACAATGTCTGTTTGGAATTTAGCGCATAATCTTGGCGGCTTTTTGGTTGGACCATTAACAGTTCTTGGCTTTGAACTTTTTGCAGATTGGCACGGAAAATTGTACTTCCCAGGTATGGTGGCAATTTTATTTGCTTTAGTCGCCCTGCTATTGGTAAGAGATACGCCTCAATCTGTTGGCTTACCCCCAATTGAAGAATACAATAACGATTATCCAAAAAGTTATGATGCGAAAACTCAGGAACAAGAATTTTCTGGTAAAGAAATATTCTTAAAATATGTTTTTAATAACAGATTGCTTTGGTATATCGCTATTGCAAATGCTTTTGTTTATTTAGTTCGAAATGGTATTATTAACTGGGCACCAACTTTTTTACAAGAAGCAAAAAGCTATACACAATCAGAAGCAGCTTGGGCATCTAGTGGTTATGAATTAGCTGCCATACCTGGTACTTTGCTGTGTGGATTAATTAGCGACAAGGTTTTTAAGGGGAGAAGGGCTCCGGTAACGATTATTTATATGTTCATGACTTTAATTGCGGTATTGGTTTATTGGAAAAGTCCTGAATCTAGTCACGTCATACAAAATGCATCCCTTTGGGCAATTGGCTTCTTTATTTATGGCCCTGTAATGTTAATAGGCGTACAAGCGATTGATTTAGTGCCAAAAAAAGCAGCAGGAACAGCAGCTGGTTTAACGGGCTTATTTGGTTATTTTATTGGCGATTTATTAGCAAATGCTGCATTAGGACGATTGGTTGATAAACAAGGTTGGGATGCAAGTTTTATCGTAATTGCAATTTCTTGTCTTGTTGCAATCTTCTTCACTTCATTTACTTGGAATAGAGAAAAGAAAAATTTAGCTAATCTTACTCCATTATCTCATTAATTTTTATTTTAGCGTCTATGAACCCGACATAATTAAAATAATAATTAAACACAAGGGGCAATTATTATTTTAATCATCAAAGGCTCCATCTAACAACTGAAAACAAAACAATAAATAGATGAAACCAAATTTTAATAAGTTATTAGTAGCACTAGGGTTAATTTTCGTAATTGCTTTTAATGAAGCAGGCGCCCAAACTGTAAAGTGGGATAGTACCTACCGCCCTGGAAAATATGTAGAACAGGTTGCAAAATTTAAGGCCGACCCAATTGTAAAAAAGAGTTTTATTTTTTTAGGGAATAGCATTACTGCAGGTGCCGATTGGGCTAAACTATTGAACTTGCCAAACGCGAAGAATAGGGGCATTTCTGGCGACATTACCTTTGGTGTATTGGAGCGTTTAGAAGAGGTGATAAGCCGTAAACCAGCAAAGGTTTTTATCTTAATCGGCATTAATGATATTTCTAGAAATATACCCGATGAGGTTATTTTAAGTAATTATAAAAAGATGGTTAGCCGAATAAGAGCAGGCTCAAAGAAAACGATGATTTATTTTTACACCTTGTTGCCAGTAAATAGTTCGTTTGAA
>JACMOW010000145.1 GCA_014377775.1 Pedobacter sp.
GCCGATGGGAAAGGTGGAATCTTAGAGCCTAAATTCGATAAGCAAAAGGATATTTATGTTGATTTATTTAAGCGATTGGAAGAGGCAAATACATTACTCACAGCCGGAACACCAATTGCTGCCATTAGCGACCCTGTATTTAAAGGGGACGTTACCAAGTGGCGTAAATTTTGCAATTCGCTTTACTTACGGCTTTTGTTAAGAACTTCTGGCAAGGCGGATTTGGCAACATCTAATATTGCTAAAATTAAACAGATTGTAGAAACAGCACCTAATACCTATCCAATTATGAGTAATAATGCGGAAAGTGCTGCTTTAAAATGGTCTGGAGAAATTGGCACAGGTGCCTACGTTAATCCTTATGTAAATGGCGTTAGGGCGCAAGATTTTAGAAGCCCAGGTTTAGGTTCGTTCTTTATCGAACATTTGAGAGATTGGGGAGATCCGCGTATTGATGCAAATACTCCAAATGGATTTGGTGGAACGGGTACTACCAATAGGTGGGGAATTGCACAAGGGCCAAATGGTTATTCAGGCATACAGGGTGGTTATGCGGTAGGTACCGGTGTTACCAAGCAAGCATATTTTTATAGTCAAGACCAAACCCTATCTAGTGTAATACTTGGTGCTAAATCACTACAACAAAATCCGCTAACAGGAATCTTAATGAACTATGCCGAGGTGCAGTTTATATTGGCCGAAGCTGCAGTAAAAGGATGGATCGGTGGTTCGGTCGAGAATTATTATAATGCTGGCATCGCAAACTCAATTAATTACTGGGTACCAACCTGGACGACCAACCCAACCACTAAACAATTTACGGATTATGTTACAGGGGCTGATATAGCATGGGAGCCTTCTGCAACGCTTGATGGAAAAATGGAGCAAATTCATCTTCAAAAATATTTTGCACTATTTCTTGTAGATTTACAACAATGGTTTGAATACCGTCGTACCGGTCACCCGGTTTTACCTAAAGGGCCAGGTTTAAGAAATGGCGGAATAATGCCTGCACGTATGACTTACCCTGTATATGTTCAGTCTGCAAACCCAACTAATTATAAAATTGCTGTAACCGCTCAGGGACCAGATGAAATCAATACAAATGTATGGTGGCAAAAACCAGGTCAATAATATTAATTTAAAAAGAAAAAGACATGAAAAAAATATTATATACAAGCCTTGTTTTACTTTCAGCTGCCTTTGTATGGGCTGGATGTAAAGACACGAATTACCTCGATGGATTAGGTAATTATGAAGGAGGTACGATTAGCCCGTTTATACCAATCTACGACCTTCGTGATCTTTATAAAGGAGAAGATCTGGTTTTAAGTAAGGAAAACATGTATGGCTCTAGCAGTATTAGTGGCGTTGTGATTTCCGATCATAAAGGTAAAAACCTTCCTACGGGATGGTTAATTATACAAGATAAGCGGCGTTTAAACGAACTAAGAGGGATTACAATTCAGATATCGGCTGTGGAGGCCGAAAAATATGTTTCTGGCGATTCGGTACATATCAATATAGAGGGAGGCAAACTTTCGAAAGTAGATGGCATGTTGGAAATTTTGAACGTTTCTCCGGGTCAAATCAGCAAAAAGGCATCCAATGTAGTTATTCCTCCTAACCGTGTACCAAGTAGCTTTATTTTGGCCAACCCTACAAAATATGAAAGCACATTGGTGGCTTTGGTGAAAGCAGGTTTTGATCCCGTTCCAGAGGCTAAAAGCACTTATTTGGGCGATAAAACATTAAATGATGGGTTTGGTAATTTTACTTTACATACCGAAGCTACAGCAACGTTTGCAAATACATCAGGACTTAATTTTCTTGCCAATTATTATGGTATTGTGATTAATAAAGCCGGGACAAACGGGAAACTGATTACACATTCTCGTATTCGTACGTTGGCAGATGTGATCGCGTTGAGTTCTACACCAGAAATAGCATCGGTAGTGATCTCGGGTTATATGGCCGATCTTGAAGGTGCAGATGGAAATTATGAATACATGCAGTTTCTAGCTACCAAAAACATTGATTTTGCAGTTACACCATATGCTGTAGTTGTGACCAATAATGCTGGCAGTTCTACTCCAACAGGTATTTTCCCTACCAAAGGTTGGGCAACAGGTATTGATGCATTAGCAACTCCTGTAGGTTTAACAGCAAGAACATACAAACTTAACCTCACTTCGGGCATAGTAAAAAAAGGCGAATTTTTCTATGTGGGAGGAACTAATAAATTAATTAATGGGCCTAGTTCAACATCTATCGCCTCAGCGAATTGGGTCAAGTCTAAAAATTATACAACCGCAACACCGGCTAATGCACCTGCTGGCAATGGAGATGGTTTTGGATTATACACCGGCGGCCTATTCGCCAATAGTGGCAATGCTTCGGGTTTTGCGATATTTGAGGGTATAAATGTTGATGTTAACTCAGTGCCTATAGATTGTATATTTATTGGTACTGGTGGTAGTATTTATAGTGCATCGTCTTTGGCGGGGTATAAAATAGCCAATACAGATTTTTATGATAAGGTAGATCCGATTACCCTTACCCCTCAAGCTTACTTTCTTTCTGGAACAAATAAATTAAGTTTTGCATACCAACTTCCTTCAGATCAAGGTTTTTGGAATAAACTGAGTGGGGTTTACGATGCAACTTTAGGAAGATGGGTAAAGGCAAGAACTCAAAATAATCTTGATTTATCAAAAACATCACCGCTAACGGACATTGAAGACTTCCATTTAAAACAAATACTTGATGGAAGCGGCAATGTGCTTAAAACGGATACTATCATGCCTACGCGAATAAAATAGTAAATCATAATACAATAAATAAACCCCAAAACACAAATGTTTTGGGGTTTTTAAAATCCCTATTAAAATGAAATTTATCCCAATGTTGTTGATGTTGCTATGCTTCACATCAATTACCTGCTTAGCTCAAAAATCACTTTATACAAACTTCCCAGAAAACTTCGAATCGCCAGATACGGCTGCGAAAGCGCACTATAAAGCAGAAACAATTAAGCTTAAAACGGGCGAATGGGCATTAGATTATGCCTTGTTAGGCGCATTAGCGGGTCACGATCATTTTAATCCGACTGGAAAACAGAGCATAAGAATGCAACAAAATAGAAGTAAACCTGCCTATGTTGAAATGAATTTCGACCTTAGCGAAGGCGCTTCTAAGGTTACGGTAGCTTATGCTGCTTATTACAAAGATGTGGCAAGTGTTTGGTGTTTAGAATATTCAACAGATGGAGGA